>JAJXXI010000678.1 GCA_021781185.1 bacterium | reverse complement strand
GGAAATAGATGCTTTATTATTTGAGCCAGCACATTTTGGACTGGGCCCACGGCACCGGCTGGGAGGCCCGGCTCTCGTTTTTGCGCCTGTTCAAATACATCACGGTGCGCTGCGCCGGCGCGGCGATCATGGCGTTGGCGTTGAGCTGGTGGTTCGGCCCCAAAATCATCCGCTGGCTCAAGGCACAAAAATTCGGCCAGGAATACGCGGACCGGGCGGAAGCAGCGGGCTTGTCCGGCAGCCGGCTGGACAAAAAAGGCACGCCGACCATGGGCGGGCTGTTGATCGTGGTCACGCTGGTGCTTTCGACGATGGCATGGGCGCAATGGAACGCGCAGGTGGAATTGACGATGCTCTCGGTGCTGGTGCTGGCGGGACTGGGCTTTTACGACGATTACGCAAAAATTTTGAAGCAGAGCGGCGGTGGCACGCCGCCGCAGGTGAAGCTGCTCACCCAGTTTGTCCTGGCGGCGTTCGTGGGAATTTATTTGTGGAACCTGCCGGCGAAGAGCGAGCTGCATCTGCTGGCGAGCAAACAGGTTTATCACAGCAACCTGGTCTCGGACGTGATGCTGCCGTTCGTGAAATATCCTTATCACGTCGGCATCGTGGCGGGATTGATCGTGGTGCTGCTGGCGATTGTGGGCAGTTCCAACGCGGTGAATTTGACCGACGGTCTCGACGGGCTGGCGATTGGCTGCACGTTGATCACGGGGTTTGTGTTTCTGTTTTTCACCTATCTCGCCGGCAATTTCCGGGCGGCGGAATATTTGCAGATTCCCTACGTGGCCGGGGCGGGGGAGTTGACGGTGTTTTGCTCGGCGCTTATTGGTGCCGGACTCGGGTTTTTATGGTTCAACTGCCATCCCGCGCAGGTGTTCATGGGCGACACCGGTTCGCTGGCGCTGGGTGGCGCGTTTGGCATCGTGGCGGTGCTGATCCACCAGCCGTTCGTGCTGGTCATTGCGGGCGGCGTGTTTGTGGCGGAGGCGGTGTCGGTGATTTTGCAGAAGGGCTGGTTCAAGTTCACCCGCCTGCGGACCGGCACGGGCCGGCGGATTTTTCTGATGGCCCCGTTGCACCACCATTTTGAGAAAAAGGGCTGGTATGAATCGCAGGTGGTCATGCGGTTTTACATTTTGTGCGTGCTGTGCGCGGTGGTTGCGCTGGCCACGCTGAAGCTGCGGTAAGATGAAAACAAATTTCAATCAAAAAATCGTTTCCCACCGGCGCTTTGCTGCTTGCACGGCGGAGAGGCGGTTGTTATCAATTGCCTTCAGAACGGCAAGGCGTGCGCCGGCCAGCGAGAGTAATCCAAAAGTTCATCTTTCTGCCGGTTGTTTTTCCCACGACGGAACCACGTCCAGCTCCCTTAACAGTGCGAATTTAAAGCGTTGCGAAATTTTTCGAGGGAAAGTTCCGCGCGCCAAACTCAAAAAACAAAACACTCCTCGAACCAAGGACGCATTTGCGCCAAACCTATGACTAATCCGAACCCGTTCGTCCCCAAAGGCTCGCTGTTGGAAAACCAAAGCCAGCGTCGTTCCCGGCTCAAGCTGGCCGTCTTTTGCGTGCTGGTCGTGAGCATCACCGGGCTGACCGCCATGCTCATCCAGGGCTGCAAACGCACCGCGCCGGACACTGAAACCGATCAAAATCCGCCGGCGCTGGACACGAACGCGCTGCCCGTGGCGGACACCAATTTCCCGCCGGCAAACGAGGTCTCCAATCCGCCGGTGGAAATGCCGCCGACGATCACCAATCCGCCCGTGATGCCCGTGGTCCCGGAACCGGCGCCACCCACGGTCGCCGCGCCGGCTCCCGGCGGTTCTGAATACACCATCGTCAAGGGCGACACCCTCTCCCGGGTTGCCAAGAGCAATGGCGTCACGCTCAAGGCGTTGCTGGCGGCCAACCCCGGCGTGGTGCCGACCCGCTTGAAAGTCGGCCAGAAACTGGTTCTTCCCGCCGGCGGCGAAGCTGCGGGCACGGCTGCTTCTGTGTCAGCGACGGGTGATTCATCCGGGGCAACTTACACGGTGAAATCTGGTGACACCCTGAGCAAGATCGCCAGAAAACACCACACCACCGTCAAGGCCATCCAGGCGGAAAACAACCTGATCACCACGCGAATCCGCGTTGGTCAGAAGTTGAAAATTCCGTCCAGGGGTGAGGCTGCGCCCGCAGCCATGGCACCTGCTCCGGCCCCGGCCCCGATTTCGGACACTGCGCCCGCACCGGCGCTGCCACCCGTTCCGGCCCCGGCCCCCGCGCCGGGCCAGTAAGCCGCCCGGGAAAGCGGCCGCATTTTTGACCACTTGAAATGAGAGTCGCTGTCACCACTCTGGCGTTTTGCGTCACCAGCCTTCTGGTTTTGGGGCTGGTGATGCTTTACAGCTCCAGCATGACGCAGGTCGGCGCGCATTACCTGGTGTTGCAGCTTATCTGGTGCTCGTTTGGACTCGTCCTCTGTGTCGGGATGGCGGCCATGGATTACCGATATCTTAAGCCGATCGTCTGGCCCATGTTCCTGATCGCCTTGGTGCTGCTGGTGCTGGTGTTGCTGCCGTTGCCGCACGGGATCACCAAGCGGATCAACGGTGCCCATCGCTGGTTCATCCTCCCGGGGATGCGGCTCCAGCCTTCCGAACTGGGAAAACTGGCCCTCATCTTCGCCCTAGCCTGGTATGGCGACCGGTTCCAGCGCCGCATGCACACCTTCAAATGGGGCATTGTGTTTCCGTCCACCATTATTGCGGTCATGTTGGGGGTGATTTTTGTCGAGCCGGATCGCGGCACGACGATTCTGCTGGCGGTCGTCAGCGGCTCGATTCTCCTCCTTGCCGGCGTCCAATGGAAATTCATCATTCCGCCCGTGGTGCTGGCACTGGTGGGACTGGTGATTTCCATCCTGCACGATCCGATGCGCATGCGGCGCATATTCAGTTGGCTCGATCTGGAAGAGCATAAGGATGGCGTCGGCTATCAGGCGTATCAGGCCATGATTGCCTTGGGCTCCGGCGGCTGGACCGGCCTGGGACTCGGCAACGGCCGGCAAAAACTCGGTTTCGTGCCGGAACACCACACCGATTTTATTTTTTCCATCATTGGCGAGGAATTGGGACTGGTCGCCACGCTGCTGGTGGTTCTGGCGTTTGTCATTCTGGCGTTGTGCGGCATCTACATTGCGCTGCACGCGCGCGACAATTTCGGCACGCTGCTGGCCACGGGCATCACGCTGCTCATCAGCCTGCAGGCAGCCATCAACATCGGCGTTGTCACCAGCGCGCTGCCGAACAAGGGTCTGCCGCTGCCGTTCATCAGCTACGGCGGTTCGAACCTGCTGGCCATGCTGACGTGTGTGGGCATTTTGTTCAGCATCGCCCGCCGATCCCGGCCGGCG
>JAJXXI010000020.1 GCA_021781185.1 bacterium | reverse complement strand
GAAGGCGGGGCCACCACCTTGGTGCAAGACGGCGTGGAGGGGTTTATCGTGCGTGGTCGTGACCCGCAGCACATCGCCGAGGCCATGCTCCGCGTGGCACGTGATCCCGAACTCTGCCGGCGCATGGGCCAAGCCGCCCACCAAAAAGGCGCCATTAAAAACACTTGGCAGGATTACGGCGACCGGCTGCTGGCAGAATATGAAAAGCGGCTGAACCGGAGAAATCTGAAATGAAAGCTGGCAGCCGCAGCGCGACACGCCCTGTCCCCAACAGTGGGGGGGACTGCAGCATTGATAATTAAATGGCTGAAGCCAGCATCAAATTGAAGCTCGTCACGCACCTGAAACGGATGGGGCCGGTTTATCGCGCGGCGAAATGGGTGCGCTTTCAAGCCCACCAGCTTGGCTTTGCCGTCCTGCGCCGAATCTTGCCCGCCGCCTGGCCGCGCTTTGGGCCGGCCAAGGGCCGGTTCAGTGCGTTGGTTGAAAGACGAGCCGGCCGGCTGGCGGGAGAGGTGGTGCTGGAAGGGCAGGAAGTCATCCCGATTCCGCCTGGTTCATTGCGGTTGCGGGCCAAGCTGGGCCAGGCGGGGTATCAGCCCTGGCCCATCTTTTGGACGCGCCACGACCGAGCCAGGCTGATCGGAGAATCAGCATTGTTGCTGGATAATCATAAACGCGCCTGCTCCGAGGCGATGTTTCGGCTGCTTCACTTTGGGATGCCCGATTATCACACCCTCTGGCTGCCGCCAGCCATCCAACTACAGGGCAACTGGACTTCAGTGCTGGCCCGGAGTTGGGACAATAGTTTTTATCACTGGTTCATGGACTGCCTGCCGCGCCTCGCATTGCTGGACCGGCTGCCGCCCGACACGAAAATTCTGGTGCCTGCCGGTTTACATTCGTTTCAGCATGACACCCTGCGCTGGCTGGGGCTGGAGGAACGGTCCGTGCCATTGCCTGGCCGGCATTTGGTGGCGGAACACTTTTATTTTTCCCCGCCCACGGTCATGACCGGGTGTGCCAATCCTTACGGGGCGCAATTCCTGCGCAACCGGTTTCTGCCCCACGCGGAGCCGCCGCCGTTGCCGGTGGAAAAAATCTACATCCAACGTCGTGACAAGACGCGCGGGCTGGTCAACGAGCCGGAATTATTGGCGTTCCTGGAAGCGCGCGGCTGGCGGCCGGTGGATCTGGAAACGCTCACGCTAGCCCAACAAATTGGGCTGTTCGCTCAAGCCCGGGCAGTGTGCGGTCTGCACGGGGCCGGCTTCACCAACCTGCTCTGGTGTCGGCCCGGCTGTGTGGCGGTGGAACTGCTGGCGGAGAATTTTTTGAACGGCTGCTATGAATCCCTCGCCAGTTGCGTGGCCGTCGAACACCGGTTCCTCATCCAACCGGCGGATGATCAATCACGCATCCGGGTGAATCTGGACCAGTTCGCCAGCAATTTGCCCGAATAGATTGATAAAATGAAAATCGCCCTCCTGACCACCGACGACCGGCATGCGTTCCGGCAATACGATAAGCCAGAACCGTTCTTTGGCACGGCACCTGAGGCATTGCTGCAAGGGTTCGCCGCGCTGCCGGGGGTGGAAGTCCATGTGGTCAGTTGCACGCGTCAGCCGGTGCGCTCCCCCACAAAAAAGGCGGACAATATCTGGTTCCATAGTGTGCTCGTGCCGAAATTCGGCTGGATGAGTTCCCTCTACCAAGGCTGCATCCGCGCCGTCCGGAAAAAATTGCGAGAAATCCGACCAAATATCGTCCACGGCCAGGGCACGGAATTGGACTGCGGCATCAGCGCCGCCTTTTCCGGGTTTCCCAATGTGATCACCATTCATGGCAATATGCGGGCCATTGCGGAAATCTATGGGGCGCGTGTTGGCAGTTTTCACTGGCTGGCCGCCCAGCTGGAAACCCTGGCGCTGCGCCGCACTGCGGGCGTCTTTTGCAACTCCGCCTACACGGAAACCCTAGTCGGCCCCCGCAGCCGCAAAACCTGGCGGGTGGCCAACGCCCTTCGTCTGCCTTTTTTTGCTCCGTCAGCGGCTTTCACCAGCGGGCCGGATCGTCTGGTGATCTTGCACATCGGCGTCCTGGAGCCGCGCAAGCAACAGGTGGAACTGTTGCAGGCGGCCCGCCACTGGCATGAGCGCGGGCTGAAGTTTGAACTGCAATTCATTGGTCGTCGTTCGACCGACACGGACTATGGCCGGCGTTTTGCCCGCGAACTGGCGATTGCCGAAGCAACCGGCTACGCGCGGCACATCGGAACGCTTCCCACCGGTCCGCTGATTGCCACGCTGGATGCCGCCCACGCGTTGATTCATTTTCCCACCGAGGAAGCCTTTGGCCTAGTGGTGGCGGAGGCGCTGGCCCGCAACCTGAAATTTTTCGGCTCCAATGTCGGCGGGGTGCCGGACATTGCCCAAGACGTGGAGAGTGCGGAACTGTTTGCGCCAGATGACTGGGTGGGTCTGGGGAATGCCATTAACCGCTGGATCATGGCGGATTGTCCGCGTCCATCCACCGCCGCTGCCACCATGCGCGAACGGTATCACCCGCTCGTCATCGCCCGCCGGCATCTGGAAATTTACCAGGAAGTGCTTTCTTTGAAACCGGAACACTGATCCACCTGCGGCTTCCCTGCCGCCGGCACAAAACCATGGCCCGCCAAGTTAGCGTTTCACGTGCCTGAAAAACAGTTGTTTACAATTGATCACCCGGGCCGTTTTGACGAAAAGACGAGCCTGCACGGACACAAAACGACTCATCACCCGCACGCAACGACTCGTTGCGGCCACACAACGGCCTTGTGCGCCCGCGCACAGACTCTGTGTGCTCACACAACGGTTCGGTGCGCCAGGAAACTGAGTCATCCAGACGCCGCAACGGCTTGAGATTCCCGCGTGGCCGGAACTCACCGGCAAGCATATCTGCGCCGCGTAGCGCAGGCTTTCCAGCCTGCGGGTTCCGGCGACTTTCCAGTCGCCAGTGAAAATTCATTATTCAAGCACAATGTCCAGATGCAACCCACCGAAAAATCGACAACCAATCGGGCTGCTTTTCCAGTTGTGAGTGAGCAGAGCGCCTGATTTACTCCAACCATGTCTTGCATTGCGAGTTGCTTCCAGTGGTCCGCCCGGGCTTCGGGCCGATGGCTTTTGATCGTGTCCGGCTTGTTGTTGTTTGAATGCGCGGGACAGGCGGAAAACACGCTTCCGCTCGCCACCAATCTCTGGGTGGTGAAGCTGCCCGCGCCCAACACCGGGTCCGTGCCCGCCCTGGCGCCGGACGGCACGGTTTATACGGGTTTGTTTGACGGTTCAATGATGGCCGTCTCGCCGGCCGGCAAGACAAGGTGGCGGTTCAAAACCGGACTGGAAATTGAATCCTCTCCCGCC
>JAJXXI010000738.1 GCA_021781185.1 bacterium | reverse complement strand
CGCAGAAGTTTCTCGACGAGTTGCCGGCGCAATTTGAGCAGAAAACCCAGATAAAATGGGACGACTTTCTCAACTCGTTGGGCGGCGAAGCCGGCTTTGTCCTGACGCTGGATGCCTCCAACAACATTCCCGTTCCGCTGCCCGGTGCCGCGCTAACCATTCCCGAACCGGGCCTGCTCTTTGTGCTCAAGGTTAATGACGACACGATCTTCAACCGCATTGACCAGGCGTTGAAACAAAATTCGCAGGTCATCCGTGTGGACCAGGCCGATCTCAAGATGCGGACGATGCCCGTGCCCATTCCGTTTCTCGGCATGGTGCGCCCAACGGCTGCCAGCAGCGGCGGCTATTTGTTCATCGCGTCCTCCGATGCGCTGGTGAATGAGGCGCTGGACGTAAAAAGCGGCAAGCTGCCCGGCCTTAAAAGCACGGCAGAATTCAAGCGCCTCGCCCAAAACATTCCCGACCAGGGCAACCAGTTCACCTTCATGAGCGAGCGCTTCGGGCGGGTCTTGTTTGACATTCAGCAACAGGCGGTGACCGGCCAGCTTGCCCGGGGTGGCAAGTCCGCGCAGTCGCAATGGATGCAATCCATGTTCCGCAGCAAACCGGCTTTTGCCTACTCGGTTGGCATCAATACGCCGCAAGGCTGCCTGACCATCGGCAATGGCAGCCAGAGCTTTGCCAACATGGCGCTCATCCCCGCCGTGGCGGTGCCCGCCATGCTGAGCGCCATCGCCATTCCCAATTTCGTCAAGGCGCGCACCACCTCCCAGCAAAACGCCTGCATCAACAACCTCCGCCAGCTTGATGCCGCCAAGCAGCAATGGGCATTGGAAAATGGCAAGAAATCCACGGATGTTCCCACCAAAAAAGACCTGCTGCCTTTCTTGCGTCATTGGCCGGTTTGTCCGGCGGGTGGCACCTACACGATTGGCAGCGTGGGCGAACCGCCCACATGCAGCATTCCCGGCCACGTGCTGCCGTGAGGCGATTGGGATGCTGGCTGGCGGCATATCACTGGCCGGAGCGCCACTGGCGGTTTGAATTAAATTTACTGCTTGCCAGCCGCCAGTTTCAGCAGCCGGGCCGCCTGGGCCTTCGTCAGCGGCGTCACGGAAAGGCGCGATTGTTTTACCAGCGGCATTTCCTTCAGCACGGCATCCGTCTTGATGGTTTCCAGCGTCACCGGATGCGGAAGCGGTTTGACCGGCGCCAGATCCACACACGACCAGTCGCCTTCGGTCGCGGTGGGGTCGGGATAAAATTCTTTGGCCACACAGGCGAGGCCGATGACCTGCTTGTCGCTCACGCTGTGGTAGAAAAAGACGTGGTCGCCCTGTTTCATCGCGCGCAGATTATTTCGCGCCTGAAAATTGCGGACGCCCGTCCAAGCCGTCCTGCCGTCCTTGACGAGTTGGGCCCACGAGTAAGCCTCGGGTTCGGATTTGGCCAGCCAGTAATTCATAATGAATTTACGATTTGCGATTGGTGATTTACGATTGCCCCGTGAGTTTCGCCGAAAATCTTGCTTCAATTCAACAACGGATTCAGGCCGCGTGCGTCCGCGTCGGACGCGATCCAGGCAGCGTCACGTTGCTGGCGGTTTCCAAAACGCATCCCCCGGAAACCATCCGCGCGGCGATGGACGGCGGGCAATGGTTGTTCGGCGAAAACAAAATCCAGGAGGCGAAGGCGAAAATCCCGCTGTGTCCGGGCAAGGCGCGCTGGCAGTTCATCGGCCATCTGCAATCCAACAAAGTGCGCGACGCGGTGGAATTGTTCGAGCTGATTCAAGGCGTGGACAGCTTGAACATTGCCAGGGAGATTTCCAAGCGCGCCGAGCAGGCGGCGAAGACGATGCCGGTGCTCCTGGAAGTGAACGTAGCGGGCGAGGGAAGCAAGTTTGGCTATCCGCCGGAGCAGTTGCTGATGGAGTTGAACGAGCTGAACGCGCTGCCGCGTCTTGAAATTCACGGGCTGATGGCGATCCCGCCCTACACGCCGGTGCCGGAAAAGGCGCGGCCATATTTCCAGAAACTGCATGACCTCAAGACCCGGGCCGAGGCGGTGCTCGGGGCGCCGCTGCCGCAATTGAGCATGGGCATGAGCGGCGATTTTGAGGTGGCCATTGAGGAAGGTGCCACGATCGTGCGCATCGGCACCGCGCTGTTTGGCGAGCGGGTGAGCAGCCAGCAGCGCTCGGTGGATTAACCCTGACTGGCCATTGCCCCGGCAGGCGCGACGCCAGCCCAAGTCACCGGATGGAGCGGTTGGCCGCCGCTGGAAATACTGTTGGTTGGGTTGCGCTCACCCGCGTCGGCGCTGTCATGACCTGTGGTTGCTTTGGTTTGGCTTGATTCATTTCCGACAACGCCATTCCCGAACCGGACAATTAACACACTGGTTTTAACAATTAACGACCAGATCATTCGGGGCTGCCCTGTTAATCGTATCTTATGTTCGGCAAAGTTTTTGGCGGTTTGGATCACCTGGACCGGGCTTGCTGAACAACCTTTTTTAAAATGCCTACTCATACGATTCAAGAACCCAGCCGTCCGCGCCGCAGCTTGCCGATAAAGGGTGTGGACTGGTTGCACAATCCCGTATTCAACAAAGGCACGGCGTTCACGGAAGCGGAACGCGACGCGCTCGGGCTGCGCGGACTGTTGCCGCCGCACGTCCAGACCATGGACGAACAGGTGGAGCGGGTGATGAATAATTTCCGCAGCAAGAGCAGCGATCTGGAACGCTACATCCAGATGGTGGGACTGCAGGACCGGAACGAGACGTTATTCTACCGCGTGCTGATGGATTATCTGGAGGAGATGATGCCCATCATTTACACGCCGACGGTTGGCCGGGCGTGCCAGGAGTTCGGGCACATTTTCCGCCGGACCCGCGGGTTTTACATTACCAGCAACGACCGCGGACAAATTGAGAAAATTATTCCCAACTGGCCCGTGCATGATGTGCGGGTGATTGTGGTGACGGACGGCGAGCGCATCCTCGGCCTCGGTGACTTGGGCGCATCCGGGATGGGTATTCCGATTGGCAAGCTGTCGCTCTACACCGCCTGTGCGGGCATCCATCCCATGCACTGTCTGCCGATCACGATTGATGTTGGCACGAACAATGAAACCCTGCTGGCGGATCCGCTCTACACCGGGTTGCGCCAGAAACGCCTGCGCGGCGAGGAATACGACGCGCTGATTGAGGAATTCATGACGGCCGTGGAAAAAGTGTTTCCCGGCGTGCTGGTGCAGTTTGAAGATTTCGGCAATAGCAACGCCTTCCGCCTGCTCGAACGCTACCGCAACCGCGCTTGCACGTTTAATGATGACATTCAAGGCACCGGCTCCGTGGCGCTGGCGGGTGTGTTATCCGCACTGCGCATCACCGGCCAGAAGA
>JAJXXI010000628.1 GCA_021781185.1 bacterium | reverse complement strand
CTTCTTTTTCTGCAATGGCGTCTCGATTGATAAGTCATAAGGTGGCATAGAGATGCTTGAGGCGGACTGCGGCTGGCAGGCGCCGACCAATCGCACCTTTGATCATGGATTCAAAGCCATCCTTTCCCCGCATCATGTCAGCCTCTGAACGAGGCCCCAACCGGTCAATAAGTGTGGACAGAAATCAGGAATGACGTTAAAAGGGATGGCGGCTTCGGGGTGGCCCGAGGCAATTCGGTCGTGGCTGAAGGGAACAATTTGGGTTGGGCGCTGGAGATTCGCGCTGGACAGTGCGAATTGACCGGGGCGGAGCCTTACATGGTGTTTCCAGGCTCTGGCCAGATTTCCTTCAGGGATGAAGATTTTGAGGTTTCCAATGAGGCGCGGCTCCGCCGGACCCAGACTTCATGAGAAGAAAGCAACGGAAAGCCAGCAACTCGGTCACCAAGGAAGAAGCCCTGCCCGACTGGCTCAGCGAAGAGGATTTGATTCCGGATCCATGAGCAGAAGAACTGGAGGAGGATCTGAATCTGCAGGACACGGCCGCCAATGTGGAAAAAGGCATCCGCGACCTGCGGTCTGGCAAGATCTGGTGGCCCGCATGGGACTTGAGGAGGCGCGCAAGATGCTTCGCTGCGGAGTATTGGCTGGCCGCCTTCCCGCTGCCAATTCCGACCACTGACCCGGGTTCAAAGCTGATCCATGGGACTGTTTACTCCCAGGCCCGGCTTCTCCATCACATGCGTGTAAATCTGCGTCGTGCTCACGTCCTTGTGCCCCAGCAAATCCTGCACCGTGCGGATGTCCGCGCCGTTTTCCATCAAATGCGTCGCAAAACTGTGCCGCAGCACATGCGGCGTCACCTGCTTGTCAATCTCCGCCCGCCGCGCCGCCTTGCGGATCGTGTTTTGGAACGCCGCATCCGTCACATGATGCCGCCGGCGCAAGCCCGTTTGCGGATCAATCGAACGCTCCCGCGACGGGAAAAACCATTGCCATTCCCACTGTTTGCCCGCGTTCGGATATTTCCGCTCCAGCCCCTCCGGCAACCACACCCCCGGCGCCCCGGCCCTTTGATCTTCCACCAGCAAATGCCGCAACCGCTCCCGATGCAACCGCAGTGGCTCCAGCAACACCTTCGGCACCACCGTCACCCGGTCCTTGCCCCCCTTGCCCGCGCGCACGAACAACTGCCGCCGCTCCAGGTCCACATCCTTGATGCGCAGCCGCAACAGCTCCATCAACCGCACCCCGCTGCCATACATCAACTGGGCCATCAATCGCGGCGTCGCCTCCAGCGCCTCCATCAACCGCAGGCATTCCGCCTTGCTCAACACCACCGGCAGCCGCTTCCCCGGCCGGGCCTTCTCAAACTCGCTGAAATCCGCCAGCGGCTTGCCCAGCGCCTCCCGCATCAGGAACGCCACCGCATTCAACGCCTGCCGCTGCGTCGCCACCGCCACCCGCCGCTGCACCGCCAGCTCCGACAAAAACCCGCGCAACTCCAGTTCCCCGGCCTGCGGCACCGTGACCCCCCGGCCCTCCAGCCAGCCCGCAAAACGTCGCGCCCACATCCGGTAAGCCTGCTCCGTCCGCCACTCATAATGCCGTTCCCGCAACACCCGGATCAACGCCCGCTCCCACTCCGGCCCGCCCAGATCCGCCGCCGCCAAAGGCGGCTCCTTGCCCGGCGCACAAGGTGTTCCGCGTTCCCTGTCCGACGTTGGATGTTGGATGTTGAATGTTCGATGTTCTTCATTGCTGGTTTCAGTCTTCAGCAATTCCGCTTTGGGATGTTTGCTCTGCGCCGCCGTGAAAAACCAGTTCATCCCCGCCTTCCAGAGTTCCAGTTGCGACCGGCTCAACCGCCGCCGGGCCTCCACCTCCGTCATGAACAGCCGGGCCGAAGCCACCGTCGCCCGCTGCCGCGAACGTTTGCAAAAGGTCAAATACCCGACAATCGCCAGCCGATACGCCTGCCGATCGAGGTCCTTGAGCCTGACCTTGGCTAAAACCACCGCCCAGTTGGGGAACCAGACGCCATCCGTAGGCAAATGAGGATTCATAAATCAGGTTTGCATGGATCAACTCCACTTTGTCTTTCCAAATCCAATATGACAACTTAAAACACGGGAAACCAGCGCGCGAAATTTGAAGCAACCGGTTGCAAGTAAAATATTGACTCAATTTAAGTTTGGACTAAGAATCGCCCCACGAAACCACCATTGGAAAAAAATTCGCCTGAACTGGGTTTGAGTGAATAATACTGTTAGGCAGCATAGATTTGTTTGCGATAAAATATATGAGTCCAAAACATTCCCGAACACATCCAGTAGATTTCATCATTCGTGATAAACACGCCGATGATATATTTTTGCACCGCCCACATACTGATTCCGGAGGTGATTATTCCGACGGTAGTTGCTATTAGTTTTTTGGTCATATGATTTTAGATTTCACGTTTATGCTGCCTAACACAGCGCTGGAGCCAACGGCGATTGGCGCTGTCTGTTTTGCGCTTCGGCGTAGGGTTCACGGCTGCTCCTTTCCACCGTGGCTCAGCTTTGGGTCGTTAGGCTGCTTGAGCGCATGAGATATTTTATAGCCATCGGTTGCGGCGTGGCTCAGATAGTTTTGGCTATGAAGTTTTGCCCGGAGAAATTTGAGCCGGTAGTTTATTGGTCGTTACCGCTGTTTCACCGGATTTGGCATCCATTTGCATCCGGCCCGAATCCGGTAGCTTGTTTTGCGAGTTTGATTTTGAATGCCGTGATAATTTCGGTGGCGGTTTTTTGGATACTTGGTTTTCGGAAGCGAGTATGAGATTTTACGACGAGCAGCCTAACACAGCGCTGGAGCCAACCGCCGATAGCGCCGTCAGTTTGGCGGGAAGCGCTGGGTTTGCCACGCGTCAGTTCGGCGGTGGCTCAGCTTTTGGTCGTTAGGCCACTTCGCACATTTATGGATTACCAGCTTGTCTTTCAGTTTCGCGGCGACTCGCTTCAAGATTTCGATGCGATGGTCACGCTGGAGGATGAGTTGATTGCGGAGCTTGGTGATTCGGCAGACGTTGACGGGCACGATTGCGGTTCGGGCGAGACGAACATTTTCATTTTCACTTCCGACCCGGCAGCTACCTTTGGCCGAGCCAGACCAGTTTTAGATCGCAGACAGCAGTTGCAGGCAGTCACGGCAGCTTACCGCGAGGTTGGCGGTGAGCGTTACACCGTGATTTGGCCGGAAGGTTCACGAGCAGAGTTTAGTTTGTTATGATTGACCAGTGGCCTAACACAGCGCTGGAGCCAACGCCGGTTACGCCAGGCTGTTTTCGCTTCGGATTTCCGGTTGGCGGGAGTCACCGGCGGCGTGGCTCAGCTTTTGGTCGTTAGGCAGCATAGATTTGTTTGCGATAAAA
>JAJXXI010000329.1 GCA_021781185.1 bacterium | reverse complement strand
TCTTCCAGTTGCCTATGACTCGTTGAACTAAACCGCTTCGCGGGGAGTTTTTGGGGCGTCTTCTGAGGAGAGTTGGATTTCCTGGTGGGAGGAGTTTCGGAAGAGTCGTGGGCGTATGACGCCCTTACGCCAACGATTCATCGAGGAACTGGTGCTGCGCGGTTGCTCCGTGCGCACGCAGGAAGCTTACGTCCATCAGGTCTATCAACTGGCCAAGTTCTTTCGCCAGCCGCTGGACCAACTCTCCAACGAACAGGTGCGTGCGTATCTGTTGCATCTGGCGCGCGCGCGCCAGCTCGCCCCCAGTTCGATCAACCAGGCCGTCAACGCCTGCCGCTTCCTCTACGAACGCGTGCTCCACCGCGAGGTTGAAGCGCTGCGTCAGGCGCTGCCCTTCACCCGCAAACCCATCCTTCGCCCGCAGGTCTATAGCACGGCGGAACTGGAGCGGCTCTTCACCGTCGGCTGTGCGCATCCCAAGCACCGCGCCTTCCTGATGACGGTCTATGGCGCGGGCCTGCGCCTCAATGAAGCCTGCCATCTCAAGGCCGAGCATCTCGATGCCGCCCGCCAGCAGATTCGCGTGGTGCAGGGCAAGGGCCGCAAGGATCGTTACACGCTGCTCTCGCCCCGCCTGCTCGCAGAACTGCGCGCTTATTGGCGGCTGTTCCGCCCGCAACACTGGCTCTTCCCGGCGACGCGTTCGCCCGAACAACCGATGGTGGATGCCACGGGCCAGCGCATCTATTACCACGCGGTGGAGCGCGCGGGCTTGCGGCGCAAGGGCGGCATCCACGCGTTGCGCCATTCCTTCGCCACGCATCTGCTGGAAGCGGGTGTGGAGATCACCGTGGTGCAACGGCTGCTCGGCCACGCGCACCTGAACACCACCAGCACCTACCTGCATGTGCGGCAGGAACGGCTGGCCCAGATCGCCGGCCCGTTGCAACTGCTGGACCTCTCCCCACTGCCGCCCGCGTCGTGACGCCGCGCCCCACGCTGGGGCAGATTCTGCGTCCGTTCCTCGCCACCCCGGCGGCGGCGGACCTGCGGCTTGCGCCCCACCAATGGCAGACGCTCCGCGCCCTGGCCGCGTGCCGGACGAGCGCGCTGGGCGGGCAGGCGTTCTACTGCCCGCACTGCCGGCGCGAACACGTCGTGGCCCACAGTTGCCGCAACCGCCATTGCCCGCACTGCCAGGGGGCGCAGGCGGTGGACTGGCTGGCGCAACAGGCGCAGGCGCTCCTGCCCGTGCCGTATTTCCATCTGGTCTTCACGCTGCCGCACACGCTCAACGGCCTGATCCGCCAGAACCGCGCCGCGCTCTTCAAGCTGCTCTTCGACGCGGCGAGCCAGACCTTGCTGGAGTTCGGGAGCCAGCGACTCAAGGCGCAGTTGGGGCTCACGGCGGTATTGCACACCTGGAGCCAGACGCTGGGCGATCATTATCATCTCCATGGCATCGTCACCGGCGGCGGCGTGGCGCAGGACGGCAGCCGCTGGGTCGCCACGGCCCCGCATTACCTCTTTCCGGTGCGCGCCTTGAGCCGGATGTTCCGCGGCAAGTATCGGGCCGGACTCAATGAACTTTACGCCGCCGGAAAACTGGCGTTCCACGGCGACCTGCAGACCACCGCGGCCCCGGCGCCGTTCGCCGCGCTGCTCCGAAAGGCGACGCAATCGGAGTGGGTCGTCTATGCCAAGCGCCCCTTTGCCGGCCCGGAACAGGTGCTGGCGTATCTGTCGCGCTACACGCACCGCGTCGCCCTCAGCCCCCGGCGGCTGCTCGCCACCGACGGCGCCAGCGTGACCTTCGCCTACAAGGATTACGCGGACGGTTCCCGGCCCAAGACCCTGACGCTGGCCACGGCGGAGTTCGTGCGCCGGTTCTGTCTGCATGTGTTGCCGGAACGGTTCGTCAAAATCCGGCACTACGGATTGCTGGGCAACCGGCAGAAACAAACGCGGCTGGCGCGGGCACGGCAGTTGTTGGGAGCCGGGCCGCTCCCGGAGCCAACGGAACCCAAGCCGCTGCCGGAACTGCTGCGCACGGCGGTGACCGAACCAACGCCCGCGTGCTGTCCGTTTTGCCAGCGCCCAGGGCTGGTAAAGGTTCGGGAAGTGCCACGCCGCCCCGGGGGCCGGTTTGATTCGTCATGAACGCCGGCCGCCAACCCCAGAACCGCGCCCGGTTTAACGCGTCCCCGTCCGCGAGCGGGTGCGGTGTTGCCCAGCGCGGCCCAAGGCGTCGGAAACGGGCGCAGGTCACGCGTTGGCCCCGCGCCCAGAGGCGTGCCGCAGGGTCGGGCATGCCTGGGACGACTCGCCGGGCGGCCGCCTGACCTCGTCACGCCCGGCACCGGGACTGGCACGGAAATACTTTCCCCAGTAAGAACGTCGCGGGTTCAGCGGCTCAGTTCAACGGCAGTGTATCCCGCCGCCCGCCGCCCCACCTCCCTCAAAATGCGACACTTGCTCGCGGCGGCCGGCGGGATACACTGCTAGAAGTTAGGCGGCTAACACACGCACATCACAACATGGAATTCAGCAAAGACTTCAACGAAAAAATAGCGCAGCAGGCGCAGAGGATTCAGAGCGAGTTTGGCATGGCCGCACTGACTCGTCCCGATTTATATGACGCAGCCGCCCAGCGAGCCGTGGATGACTTGACGCCACTTGAGATTGGGCAGATTCTTCATCCCGGTTGTCGCGGCGTTGCGCTTGCGGATGTGCCTGCGCCGGTGATTGAGGATCATCTGCGGCGTTACACAGAGGCAGATTTGCAGCAGGGCCAGTTTGTAGTCGTCACTGGGAGTCGTGACCATTTTGTGTTTATCATGGGTCACGAAACCAAGCGGCGGAAAGACAGTGAGAGCAAACCATGACGCCGCCTAACACAGCGCTGGAGCCAACGCCGATTACGCCGGTCAGTTTTCGCTTCGGATTTCGGGTTGGCGGGAGTCACCGGCGGCGTGGCTCAGCTTTTGGTCGTTAGGCGGCAGCGTGCATTTGAGATTTTTTGAGCGAGGGTTTGCAGGCGGAGATTTGGGCAGCGGAAGTTAGCCGAGAGTTCGGAAGCCGGTCGAGCTTTTGAGATTTTCAGCTTCGCAGCTTTGAGAATTTGCAGTAAATTCGGACGCGAGTTGAGCAGCGGAAGATTTTTGCAGGCTGATTTTTTGTATTACGATGTTGCCGCCTAACACAGCGCTGGAGCCAACGGCGATTACGCTGGTCTGTTGGCGCTTCGGTCGCAGGTTGGCGGAAGATTTTCGTCGCCGTGGCTCAGCTTTTGGTCGTTGAACTAAACCGCTTCGCGGGGAGTCGGCATGCGAAGCGCTTAGGAATTGCTGAGGCGGATGAAAATGGTTAAGAGAACGAGTCAGGTTCGAGCCGCGAGGCCGTCGAGATCGGTTACCACA
>JAJXXI010000415.1 GCA_021781185.1 bacterium | reverse complement strand
GGTGAAATTGTCCGGCATTGTCCAGACGTAGAGGATGCCCTTCGAGTAGCGGTTCATCAGCAGCAGCGGAAAGCCGTTGCCATTGGCCTCGGCGCGCACGAGCGACCAGGAATCGTTGGTCAGAAAATCAATTTCGGGGAACAGCACGTCGGTGTTCGTGTCGCCGTCGAGCGTGGAAAAATTGCCCGCGCCGAAACCGCCGGCGTATTTGTGCGCGAGGAATTTCCGGTCCGTCCAGCGGATTTCGGCGATGTCCTCGAGGCCCTTGTCCTGCAACGCGTGCAGCAGGCCCGACGTGATGACGACAGATTTGCCCGCGCGCAACTGGCCTTTGATTTTGGCGACGATGTCCGGGTCGGCTTTTGCCTCCTTGGTCAGCAGGATCATGTCGGCGTTGGTGGGGAAATACGGATACATTTCCATCGGGATGCCGATCATGCCCAGGTAATTCTGGAGATAATCCTCGCCGGTGGACTGATACGGCTTGTAGCTGGCGATGCCGATCGGGTTGCCGAGTTGGCCGACCACCTTGTCCGCCTGTTCGAGTGAATAACCGGCCACGCGCGCCCAAGTCGGCGCGGGAACGCCGTTGGTCGCTGCGCAAAGGTTGAAACTGGTCGGCAAATTTGCCCACGCGGCGCGGTCACCAACCTCAAACGGCCGCGTCATGGCTGACCACTCGAAGAGCATGATCTCAGGCGCCTTGGCGAACAGCGTGTCCCAAAGCTGCTCCACATAGCGGTCGAGACAACGGAGACTGTAGGTGTCCACCCAGCCGCCGCCATTGCGGCCCGGGGCGATGTTGTCGAAATAGCGCACGATTTCGTAGCTTTCGTATTGCTGCAAATGCTGGTCGGTGATCACCGGATCGCGCGTCTCCGTGCCGGTGTAAATGCCGTCGAAAATCTCCGGCTCGCGTTCCAAGTCATAGCCGGAGCCGGAAAAATGCTCATACCAGTTGGGGAACTTGATGACCATTTTCACCTTGGGATTCACGGCCTTTGCCGGTTTGACGAGCAGGTTTTCCGCCGCGTCGTCCGCCAGTTCCATGCGGAACTGCGACCAGGATTTGTCGCCTTTCGCCGCGATGTCGGAATCGTTTTTCGTCGTGATGAAAAAGAAATCGTCCTGGATCACCTCGTCAAAATGCCGCGCGGCAAACTCCGCCGCCGACTTGATGAACGCCCGGTCCTGCGGGTCGGTGTAGCAGAACGATTGAAACTGTCCGCCGTCATTTTTTTCCGACAGTGCCATGCCGCCGGCGACCTGCACACCGCGGTCGAGGAAGAACCTTTTGACGCGCTCAACCTGTTCGTCAGTGAGCAGCCGCCGGTCGCGCTGCACCTCGATGTAAACCTTGTCCACCTTCAACTGGCGGTGGATGCAATCCCAGTCCGCCTGGAGTTTCTGCGGATTGTCGAAACTCTGGACGATGTTGATGGGAATATAGACCGCGACGGTGAAGTTGGTGTAATTTCCGGCGCGGCACAGCAACGGCGCGCATAGCAGCGTGGCGGCGAACAGCAAGATGCTTTTCAACTTCATGTTCAACGGCCTTTCCCGGCATGAATTGTCCACTTCACTTTTCCAGCCAGCGGGTCGGAGTTCAGTTTGAAATTGCCGCCGGATTGGATCAGCGTGAGTTCGTGCGTTTGAGTTTCGCCCGGCAGGAAAATTAGGCCTTTGGCGTTCGTTTTGCCCTTGGCGAAAACGTGCAAATCCAGCTTCGACCAGTCCATGTCCTGGGTGCATTGCGCCAATTTGATTTCCGGCACCACCGTGCCGTCGCGCACGAGCAGGATGACCGGCAGCGGCCCGGCCTGAATCTGTTGCCAGCCGCCGGCATAACTCTTGCCGGTCTGATAGTCAATCCACGTTCCCGGCGGCAGATAGACATTCCGTCCGGTGGCATGTTCATGCATCAACGGCGCAACCAGCAGGCTGGAGCCGAACAGGTATTCGTCGTCCACCAGCCACGAGCCGGGATCGTCCGGGTATTCCACAAACAGCGCGCGCACCATCGGCAGGCCGTGTTCCGAGCTGTCCTTGGCCTGCGCATAAACGTAGGGCATCAGCCGGTATTTCAAATTGTCAATCGCGCGGAACTCGTTCATGAAGTTCGTGCCGTAGTGCCATGGTTCCTTCGGCGCCTCGCCGTGGCAGCGGCTGTGCGAACTCAACATGCCGAACGCCAGCCAGCGCGCAAACAAGTCCTTGTTCATTGTCTCGACGGAATTGGCGGTGAAGCCGCCGACATCGTGGCTCCAGAAGGAAAAGCCGCTCAAGCCGAAGGACAGCCCGCCGCGCAGTTCCGCCGCCATGCCGTCGTCCGTGCTCTCGGCGTCGCCGCCCCAGTGCAACGGATAGCGCTGGCTGCCGGCCCACGCCGCGCGCGCCCAGATGATGTTGTCGCCGGTGATTTTCTTGGTGATGTCGGCGACGGCTTTGTCATAGCGCAGCGGATACAGGTTGTGTTCGTAGAAACCGGTGCGGCCGTCGGCGTAAAGGCCATCCTCCGGCGCGGCTTCGCCGAAGTCCACCTTGATGGCGGAAACACCTTCCTTCAACAGGCCGGCGAGCTTGCCCTGATACCATTCGACCGTTTTGGGATTGGAGAAATCCAGCACGGCGTCCTCGTAAGGCAGATTGCCCTTGCGGTCGCGCACGACGAGGTTTTTCGCGACGAGTTCGGGAAACAATTTGTTTTTCGGCACGAAATACGGCAGTTGCCAGCAGGAGACGTGAAAGCCGTCGGCCTTCAAATCGGACAGCATTTTTTCCGGCGTGGGAAAACGCGTGGGGGAAAATTCGTAATCGCACTGCCAGTCGGTTTCGAACCAGCCGGTATCGAGATGCAGCACGTCACAGGGGATTTTGTCCGCGCGCAATTGGGAAGCGATGTCAACCACCTGTGTTTCCGCGTTGTAGGTGCAGCGGCTCATCCACAGGCCGAACGACCACAGCGGCGGCATGGGCGATTTGCCGGTCAGATCGGTGTATTCGTTCAGGATTTCCTTGGGCGTGCCGAGGAAGACGAACAGGTCGAGTTCGTCATCGCCGATCATTAACGAATCCACGCCGCTGAAATCGTGGCCGAAGTCGCAGGTGATCGGCGTGCTGGTGTGCATGAACATGCCGTAGCCGCTGCTGCTCATGAAAAACGGCACCGGCTTGTATTCGCCCTGGTTCTCAACGCCATTGGCGTCGTCGGTCCAGAGCGTGATTTTCTGGCCGCGCTTGTCGAGGCCGGTGAACGATTCGCCGCAGCCGAAGATTTTTTCGCCCGGCGAAAGCGTGAACGCGGCGTTGTAGCTGCGTGAATAGTCGGCGGTGCGCCGCACGAAGCCGAATGGCAGCACCGGGCTGAAGGTGGATTTGTTGTCGTCCGCGTGGTCGGTTTCCGTCAGCAACCGGCCGCTTGCGTCGCGG
>JAJXXI010000388.1 GCA_021781185.1 bacterium | reverse complement strand
AGCGGGCGTCGTGATGGTTAATGCTGCCGCCCGTGCTGGCCACGACCGCAGCGGCGGCGGCGGCCCGTCCAGTTGCAGCTTTCACCGGAGCCGATGATGGCTTTAAGCGGTCGCGGGTGCGTCGGCCGCCTTTTCCAGCCACGCTCTGAACGGGCGTGGTCCGGGAAAGCCGACCATCTGGTCCACCGCCTCGCCGTTCTGAAACAATATCAATGTCGGCACACCGGTGATTTCATATTCGCCGGCCAACGTGGGGGCGTCGTCAATGTTCAGCTTGGTGAACTTCACCTTGCCGGCAAAGGCGGCGGCAAATTGTTCGAGCAGCGGCGCAATCATCCGGCACGGTCCGCACCACGGGGCGTAAAAATCAACTAGCACCGGCCCGGTGGCATGCAGAACCTCGGTTTCAAAATTATGGTCCGCCAGTTCAAGGATGTTTTTCATGGCAAATGGCTAGGTAACTGACCTTACTGAACCGTGACGGGCGATAAGGTTACAAACAATACCGCCCCAAGATGCCGCATTTTGCCGGCGCGAGGGATGTGGGGCACCCCGCCCGCCGCCGGCCGGAAATGACGCGCGGTTTTCGGAAAGCTGGCGGGCAGACCGGTTGGTCCGGATCGCTGCGCCAACGCCGGGAGGCCGGGGATTCGGCGGCGGCCCAGGTGCTGGTGGCTTGATAGCCTGCCACCGTTGACAGGGCGGAATTTTCCATATATTATCAAAAGCAATAGTTGCAATTGGCAACAATATGTATTGTCATTTATGAGCGACTCCAGCCAGCAATCCGCCCGCGACATCCTGGAAACAGTGCCGCTGGTGATGCGCTTTATCCGCGACCAGATCCGCCAGCGTTGCGCCCCGGGATTGTCGCTGCCACAAGTCCGCACGCTGGCTTTTTTGGACCGGGCTCAGAATTCCTCCCTGTCGGCGTTGGCCGGGCATGTGGGCCTGACCTTGCCGGCGACGTCGCGACTGATCAATGGCCTGGTGGACGATGGGCTGGTGAAGCGGCAAGTGGTCGCAGCCAACCGCCGACAGATTGCGCTGATGCTGACGGGCCGGGGGTGCGCGACGCTGGAGAAGGCACGCAACGAAATCCGGCTGCACCTGGCCGGCAGGTTGAAACCGCTTTCGGCTGCGGAACATAAAAAGGTGCAAGGCGCGCTACAGGTGTTGCACCGGATTTTTGAACATCCGGCGCGGGACAAAAAACCGGGAACCAAGGTGAAAGCATGACGATTTTGGAGACATCCGCATTGACGCGGCGGTTTGGCGATTTGACGGCGGCGGACGGCGTCAATCTGGCGGTGGCCGCCGGTGAAGTGTTTGGGTTGCTCGGCCCGAACGGAGCGGGCAAGACCACGGTCATCAAAATGCTGACGACGCTGTTGCCGCCGACGGCGGGGACGGCCACGGTGGCCGGCTTTGACATTCGGCACCACCCGGCCCGCGTGCGCGCCTCCATTGGTTATGTGCCGCAACTGGTTTCAGTGGACGGCGCGCTGACCGGTTACGAAAACCTGCTGTTCTTTGCCAAATTATATGGCGTCTCGCGAACGGTGCGGGCGGGCCGCATTGAGGAGGCGTTGGATTTTGCCGGACTGGCGGAGGCCGCCGGCCGGAAAGTGCGCGGCTATTCCGGCGGCATGGTGCGGCGGCTGGAGCTGGGCATGGCCCTGCTGCACCGGCCGCGCGTGTTGTTTCTGGACGAACCCACGGTGGGACTGGATCCGGTGGCGCGACAGGCGGTCTGGCGGCAGGTGCGGCGGCTCACGCAGGATTTCGGCATGACCGTTTTTCTCACCACGCATTTCATGGACGAGGCGGATGTTTTGTGCGACCGGCTGGCCATCATGAACAAGGGCCGCGTGGCCGCGCTCGGCAGCCCGGAAGAATTAAAACGCTCCGTCCAGCGCGCCGAGGCGACCCTGGATCAGGTCTTCGCCCATTACAGTGGCCACCCATTGGAAACTGAACATGAAGGAAATTATCGCGACATCTCCCAATCCCGCCGCAATCTTGCCCGGCTCGGTTGAACCGCCGGCGGGCCACGTCTCGCCGGCGCGCTGGCTCGGCCAGTGCCTGACGGTGGCGGAAATGGAGCTGCACAAGCTGTGCCATGACCCGACCGAATTGTTGACGCGCGCGATCCAGCCGGCCCTGTGGTTAATGGTGTTCGGCGAAGTGTTCACACGCGTTCACGCGATCCCCACCGGCGGCGTCCCGTATTTGGATTTTCTCGCGCCGGGGGTTTTGGCGCAGAGTGTCTTGTTCATCGCGATTTTTTACGGCATTGCGGTCATCTGGGAGCGCGATTTGGGCCTTGTGCATAAACTGCTGGTCAGTCCGGCGTCGCGCGCGGCGCTGGTGCTGGGCAAGGCACTGTCGGCGGGCGTGCGCGGACTCTCGCAGGCGGTCATCGTTTATTTGCTGGCCTGGCTGCTGGGCGTGCAGATGAACTGGCATCTGCCGGCCATGCTGGGCATGGCGTTCACCGTCCTGCTGGGGGCGGCGGTTTTCTCGACGTTTTCGCTGATCATTGCCTGCATTGTTAAAACCCGCGAACGTTTCATGGGCATCGGGCAAATCCTGACCATGCCGCTGTTTTTTGCGAGCAACGCGATGTATCCCATCGCGCTCATGCCCGGCTGGCTCAAGGTCATCGCCCATGTCAATCCGCTGACCTACGAGGTGGACGCGATGCGGGCGCTGATGATACACGGCGGCGCGTCTGCTTACGGTGTTGGGTTCGATTTTGGCGTCCTGTTGCTGGCGATGGCTGCACTCACGGTAATTGGCGCGCGGCTTTATCCGAACCTGGCCAGATGAAAAGGGGAAACGAATATGACGCCATTAGAGCGTTTCCATAAATCATGTAGCGTATCCTGCGTGTAAAAAGAATCCCTGGCAGTCGGCGGGTGTGACGGCGGCGAAGGCTGCGCCGGCGGCCTTGTGCAATTGGCGGGCATTTCGGGGTTCCTGGCTTTTGAGACCCTGTTTGACCTTGCACCACATCGGCTCGATCGGATTGAAGTCCGGCGAATACGGCGGCAGATACTCCAGCCGTGCCCCAGTGCCTTCGATCGCCTCCCGCCCGCCCGCCACCTTATGCGTGGCCAGATTGTCCATGACCACCACATCGTTGGGTTGCAGGCAAAGCACCAAGCCTTGCTTCACCCAGGCCAGAAACAACTCGCCATCCATCGCCCCGCCAAACAACCACGGAGCCTGCGGCCCCTGGAGCCGCACGGCGGCGACCATCGCAATGCCCGTGCGGGATCGGACAGGCCAGCCGCTGACCGATGGGACTGCGCCCGTAGCGGCGGGTCCTCTGCGTATTGGCCCCGCTTTCATCCACGAACACCAGCCGGTCGGCGGACACGTCGGCCAGCCGTTGCGGCCATTCTTTTCTCTGTTCGGCCACGT
>JAJXXI010000572.1 GCA_021781185.1 bacterium | reverse complement strand
ACGCCATCGTGGCCATAACCGACCCGCAGGGCAAAATCACCTATGTCAACGACAAGTTCTGCGCGATCTCGAAGTATTCCCGGGCGGAACTGCTGGGCCAGGACCATCGCCTGATCAATTCAGGGTTTCACTCCAAATCGTTCTTCCGCGATTTATGGGCGACCATCGGGCAGGGCAAAGTCTGGCGCGGGGAAATCAAAAACTGCGCCAAGGATGGCTCATCTTACTGGGTGGACACGACTCTTGTTCCGTTCCTCAACGAAGGCGGCAAGCCGCGTCAATATGTCGCCATCCGCGCCGACATCACCGGACGCAAGCTGGCCGAGGAGGCGGCGGCACATCTGGCCGCCATCGTGCAATCCTCGGACGACGCGATCATCGGAAAGAACCTCGACGGCACCATTACGAGCTGGAATGCGGGCGCGGAAAAAATGTATGGGTATTCCGCTGACGAGATGCTGGGCAGCTCCATTTTGCGGCTGATTCCGCCCGGCCTCCGGGGAGAGGATGCCGCCAGTCTGGAGAAGATCAGGCGCGGCGAAAGCCTGCAGCATTTTGAAACGGTGCGGCAGGCCAAGGACGGACGGCTGCTCAATGTTTCAGTCACCGTTTCGCCCATCAAAGATTCCACGGGTAGAATTATTGGAGCCTCCAAAGTGGCGCGCAACATCACGGACCAGAAGCGGGCGGAACAACACTTTAAGAACTTGCTCAAGGAACTGGGTGACTTTAAGGCTGCGCTGGACGAGCACGCCATCGTGGCGATAACCGATCCGGCGGGCAAAATCACCTACGTCAACGACAAGTTCTGCGCGATCTCGAAGTATTCCCGGGAGGAACTGCTGGGCCAGGACCATCGCATCATCAATTCGGGCCATCATCCCAAGGAATTCATCCGCGATTTGTGGACGACCATCGGACAGGGCAAAGTCTGGAAAGGCGAAATCAAAAACCGCGCCAAGGACGGCTCGTTTTACTGGGTGGAAACGACCCTTGTTCCGTTTCTCAACCCGGATGGCAAACCGCGCCAGTATGTGGCCATCCGCGCCGACATCACTGAGCGCAAGCGGGCGGAGGTGGAAATTCGCCGGTCCGAGGAGCGGTATCGCACATTGTTCGACACGTTGATTGAAGGGTTCTGCACGATTGAAATGATATTTGACGACGATGGCCGGCCCGTGGATTACCGTTTCCTGGAAACCAATCCGGCATTTGAAAAGCAAACCGGCCTGCATAACGCACCAGGGCGGCTGATGCGCGAACTCACGCCGAATCATGAGGCTCACTGGTTTGAAATTTATGGGAAGATCGCCCTGACCGGTGAGCCGGTGCATTTTGAAAATGAAGCCAAGGCATTGGGCCGGTATTATGATGTCCACGCCTATCGGATTGGCGGGCCGGAAAGCCGGAAGGTAGCCATCCTGTTCAACGATATTACCGAGCGCAAGCGGGCGGAGGCGGAAATCCGCCGGATGAACGCGGAACTGGAAGAACGCGTCGCCCGCCGCACCGCTGAACTCGCCAATGCAAACAAGGAATTAGAGGCATTTTCCTATTCCGTTTCGCATGACTTGCGGGCGCCGCTGCGCGCCGTCAATGGTTTTGCCGGCATTGTGCTGGAGGATTTCGGGCCGCAACTGCCCGCCGAAGCACGGCGTTATTTGGAGCGTATTCGCAATGGCGGCCAGCGGATGGGGCTGCTGATTGACGATTTGCTGACCTTCGCGCGCCTGAGCCGGCAGCCCGTGAACCGGCAGCGGCTGGATACCGCCAAAATCGTGCAGGGGGTCCGGGAGGAATTGCAGCCGCAGCAGGACGGCCGTGAGATTGAATTCCGGATCAACGAACTGCCCGCGTGCCAGGCCGATCCCGCATTGCTGAAGCAGGTCTGGGCCAACCTCCTTGCCAACGCCATCAAATTCAGCCGCGGCCGGAAACCGGCGGTCATCGAAATCGGCAGCCAGTGCAAGGATCAGGAGTCCATTTTTTATGTGCGCGACAACGGCGCGGGCTTTGACATGCAGTATGTGGACAAGCTGTTTGGCGTGTTCCAGCGGCTGCATAGCATGGACGAGTTTGAGGGCACGGGCGTGGGGCTGGCGATAGTCCAACGAATCATCCACCGGCACGGCGGGCGCCTCTGGGCCGAGGGACAGGTGAACCAAGGCGCCACCTTTTATTTCACCACCGGACTGGAAAAACAACCATGAACGAAACATCTGAAGTTGAAATGCTGATTGTGGAGGACAATCAAGACGATCTGGACATGACCCTGCGGGCGCTGCGCAAGGCGAATCTGGCCAACCACATCCATATTGCCCGCGATGGCGCGGAGGCGCTGGCGTTCATTTATGGCGAAGGCATTCACGCCGGGCACAAACTGAAGAGCGCGCCCAAGCTGATTCTGCTGGACCTTAAACTGCCAAAAGTTGACGGCATGGAGGTATTGAAACGCCTCAAAAACAGCCCGCTTACGATGGCGATCCCGGTGGTGGTGCTGACCTCCTCCCAGGAGCAGAAAGACGTGGTCGAGAGCTACAACCTGGGCGTCAACAGCTATGTCGTCAAGCCGGTGAATTTTGAAAGCTTTGCCGCCGCCGTGCAGGAACTGGGAATGTATTGGCTGCTGCTCAACCAGCCGCGGAATATTTAACCGCCCATGGCCAGGCCGCTGAACATCCTGATCGCCGAAGATTCGCCAGATGATGCGGATCTGATTGTGGCTCAATTGCACCACGACGGCTTCGAGGTCCAGTGGCAGCGGGTGGAGACGGAGGCGGATTTTCTGAACGGAATAAAGAAACAGCCGGACCTCATTTTATCGGATTATTCGATGCCGCAATTTAGCGGTTTACGGGCGGCCCAGCTGACGCAAAAAAGCGGCCTGGACATCCCGTTCATTCTCATTTCCGGCACCGTTGGGGAGGAAGCGGCGGTGCAGGCCATGAAACATGGGGCCTACGATTACCTGCTCAAAGACCGGCTGGCACGGCTGGGACAGGCTGTCACCCACGCCCTGAAGGAGGCCGAGGAACTCAACAGACGCAAAAAGGCGGAGCAACAAATCCTCATTCAAACCCGCGCGCTGGAGGCGGCCGCCAACGCGATTCTGATCACCGACCGCAAGGGGAACATCCTTTTGGCCAACAGCGCTTGCTGCGCGATGACGGGCTATGCGCCGGAAGAAATGTTCGGCCGGAATCCACGGATGCTCGGTTGCGGCCAGCAGGGTGCCGGGTTCTTCCGGAACTTGTGGGAGACGATTCTGGCCGGGCAGGTTTGGCGGGGTGAAATGGCGAACCGGCGCAAGGACGGCACCATTTATCATGAGGAATCAACCATCACGCCGGTGCGGGCCACCGGTGGCGAAATCACCCATTTCATCGCGGTCAAGCAGGACATCACGGAACGGAAACATGCGGCGGCCGTGCTGCAAAAAAT
>JAJXXI010000088.1 GCA_021781185.1 bacterium | reverse complement strand
GGCGGCTTAATCTTCATGTTCACTTCCGGTTAAATCCGTTGGGAACTCAAGGCATTCCTTGACTCACGGCTTGCGGAATCTATGATTTCCCCTTTGAAATTTGCGGTTCACCAAAATTTATACTATGACAAAAATTCAAAACATCCAGGCGCGCGAAGTTCTTGATTCGCGCGGTAATCCCACCGTTGAAGTTGACGTGACGCTCGAATGCGGCGCGTCGGGCCGGGCCGCGGTTCCCAGCGGTGCGAGCACCGGCGAACACGAAGCCATCGAACTCCGCGACGGTGACAAGAAACGTTTCGGCGGCAAAGGCGTGCAGAAGGCCGTCGCCAATGCCAACACCAAGATCAAGGCCGCGCTCATCGGCGAAGACGCGCTCGACCAGCTAACCGTGGACGCCACGATGCTCAAGCTCGACGGCACGGAAACCAAGTCCAAGCTCGGTGCCAACGCCATTCTCGCCGTCTCGCTCGCGAACGCCAAGGCCGCCGCCGCCGCCGTCGGCCAGCCGCTGTTCAAATATCTCGGCGGACCGAATGCCAAAGTGCTCCCCGTCCCAATGGCCAACGTCATCAACGGCGGTGCGCACTCCGACGCCCCGATTGATTTCCAGGAATTCATGATCCAGCCGCACGGTCTGCCGACGTTTAGCGAAGGCTTGCGTGCGATCACTGAGACGTTTCACGCGCTCAAGGGCGTGCTGAAGCAGAAAGGCTTGAGCACCGCCGTGGGCGACGAAGGCGGCTTCGCCCCGAAGCTCAAGAGTGCCGAGGAAGCGCTCGATTGCATCATGCTCGCCATCAAGAATGCGGGCTATAAGGCCGGCAAGGAAATTTTCATTGCGCTCGACCCGGCGGCTTCCGAATTCTACACCGGCAACAGCACCTACGTGTTGAAGAAGAGCACCGGCGAAAAGCTTTCCGGCGACGACCTCGTCAGCCTCTGGGCTGGTTTGGTGGCCAAGTATCCGATTGTCAGCATTGAAGACGGCTGCGGCGAAAGCGACTGGGCCACCTGGAAGAAATTGACCGACAAACTCGGCGACAAGATTCAGCTCGTCGGCGACGATCTGTTCGTCACCAACGTCAAGTTCCTCCAAAAGGGAATTGATACCGGCACGGCCAACTCGATTCTCGTCAAGGTGAACCAGATCGGTTCGCTCACCGAGACGCTTGACGCCGTGCAGCTCGCGCAGTTCCATGGCTACACCGCCGTCCTCTCGCATCGTTCCGGCGAAACCGAGGACGCCACCATTGCCGACATCGCGGTCGCGACGAATTGCGGCCAGATCAAGACCGGTTCACTCAGCCGTTCCGATCGTCTGGCGAAATACAACCAGCTCCTGCGCATCGAGCAGTTGCTCGGCAGGAACGCGGTTTACGCGGGCTTGTGCGCGCTGAAGAAGAGCAAGTAAATCCCGGCACAAATTCACAAACCGGAAACCGGGCCACTGGTTTCCGGTTTTTTATTTTCCAGCGATTGGAGATCAGCACCACTCGATCTTTACATTTTTGTGGCAGATCGTGAGCGTCTCGACGAGCTGTTCGATGAGGTTGTGGCGGATGGAGATGTTCCGGGGCAGCAGCGGATTGTGGTAGTAGGGGTTCACCTGTTCGCCGGCCAGGAAGAAAATTTCATCGGCGCGCAATAGTTCGCGCGCCAGCAGCGAGGCCCCGTTGCGATCCAGCGGCACGCGGTTGCGGTCGCCGCCGCTGTCCTTGAGCAGCCGGAGCGTCTTGGCCAGCGTAAGCACGCCCTCGGTCATCAGGTCAATGTCCGGCAGGGAGCCGATGGGTGGCACATCCTCGCGCAGCGTGGTGAGATCGAGATGGACGATTTCGCCGAGGTGGTCGGCGACGAGGTTGCCGGTGGTGCCGCCGCAGATGACTTTGCGGCCGTCGAACTGAATGAGGCGGTCAACGCATTGTTCGTCGAGCCTCCGGTCGGTCGGCGGGCCGGTAAAGACCATCAGCCGGTTGGGTTTGCGGACCAGAATGCCGGCGAACGTGGCGTCGTCGCCGGGTTCATTGCCGTAGAGGCTGCCGGTTTTTTCGATGAGCCGGCGGACGATCGCCTCGGCGGAGGCGGAGCGGTTTTTGGTGATTTGTTCCAGATAGCTGCCGATCTGATCCCGTCCCCAGCCGAAATTCATTGTCACCCCCATGCCGGCATACATGACGCCATCACTGATGATGCCGAGGAAATCCCCCAATTGCAGTTCACCCGCGGAGAACTGGATCTTGCGGCCGCAGATGATTTCCTCCCGCGACCCAAGCGGCTGCAGTTGTCCGGTGCGGCACAGGAAGGGCGGAGGACAGTCGAAGTTGATCACGCGGAAGCGGCCGGTGGCGAGTTCCAGGTCCACCACCAGGAAGGCCGCGTAGGCGAGCTGCCGGACCCGGCAGGTCGGCAACGTGGCGATGACTGTTTCCAGCACATCCTGCAGGGGCACGCGCTCGCGAAACATCGTCACGAGGATTTCGGTGGTGAGCCGGGCGAGGATGTTGGCCTTTACGCCGCTGCCGAGGCCGTCGGAAAGCACCATGAGTATTTTGTCCGGCGTGCGGAAGATTTTCACCTGGTCGCCGCACAGCTCTTCGCCATGGTGATTCAGGCTGAGCGTGTGGGCGTCGTAATAGTCCACGCTCAACCCTTTTCCTTGCCCAGCATCTCCATCAGCCGCAGCAGGCTCACCTTGGTTTCAGCGGTGGTCTCGCCAAGGAGGCCGGCGATTTCCTGGGCCACGCGCATCTGCTGGTCCACCACCTGGCGCACCTCCTGCATGGCCTCCTGTTTGAGCCGGTGGAGTTCGCGCTCCTGTTTCCATTCCGTGCTCAAATCCACGAAGATACCCGCCGCAATCTTCTCGTCCGGTATGGGGAATATCAAGGTGCGCACGTAGAGGTCATAGCGCGGAAACTCCCGCTCCACGCCCACGACTTTCCGGCCGGTGGCCAGCGCCTCGCGGAATTCCCCGACCTCGCCCAGCACCGAGGCCGCCGCCTGCCCGATGAGTGCCTCCGCCGTGGTTCGCAACATGCGGCAGAGCGCGGGGTTGACGATGATGATGTTCAATTGCGCATCCAGCACCAGCAGGCCGTTGGGGTCGTGATCCCAAAGTTGTTTCCAAAGTGTGGTTCTCGGCTCCATATCAGTCTGGCCGGCAGTGCGGCAGGATTTCCCGTTCAAAAATGACCCCGAGGGTTTGCTCGTCCACCCCGGTGAAGACACGGTCGCCGAACTTCAGCGAACGCCCCTGCTGGCACGCCTCCAGGCAGAAAGCGCCTTTCAGTTGCACCCGGCCCTCCAAACCATGGCGACAAACCAAGGCCTCCAGCAGCGGCAGCAGGTCATAGCCGCGCCGCTGGTGACAAGCCGAACCCATGCAGAGATAAATTGTCTGCGCCTGACACATCAACGGGAGCTTAACGGACATTGCCCG
>JAJXXI010000609.1 GCA_021781185.1 bacterium | reverse complement strand
ATTGGCACTGATTATTATCCAACCAATGGCACGCTCACCTTCAGTCCCGGCCAGTCGGATCTTCAATTTGCAGTTCCTATCATCAACAATAATCTTGCGGAAGGTAACAAGATCGTGAATCTCGTGTTGAGCAATGCCATGAACAGCACGATTGGATTGTTGTCGCCTTCCAATGCTGCCCTGACGATTATTGACACGGTGGCGGCACCCGGCCAGGTGTATTTCAGCGCGACCAATTTTACGGCATACTCCGGCGATGGGAACGCCTACTTAACGGTGTTGCGGACGAATGGTTCTTCCGGTTCGGTATCGGTAACATACTCCACTGTTGCTGGCACGGCGCAGCCCGGACTCAACTATGTTGGCACCACCAATACACTGACTTTTGGCGGCGGCGAAACGGTCAAGTCGGCGGTTGTTCCGCTGGTGAACAATGGCATTGTTCAAGGCCCCGTCAGTTTGTCGGTGCTATTGTCCAATCCCACCGGTGGTTCAACCCTCACGGCACCGACGAACAGCACGCTGACGGTTATCAACACGAATGTGGGCTTCGCTTTCCAGAACGCCACGAACTACGTGCGTGAAACCAACGGAATCATTCCGATCTTTGTTCAGCGGCTGGGAGGCACCAACTCCGCCGATCAGGTTAACTATTCGACCACGCCCGGCACTGCTTTGCCCGGGGTAAACTACAATACGATTTCCGGAACCTTGAGCTTTAGCCCTGGAGAAATGACGAAGGCGATCTCCTTGCCGCTGATTTACGATCCGCAGGTCACCGGGAATTTGCTTCTGACGATGAGCCTGTCTAGCCCCAGCTCCGGCACGGTGCTGGGCAGTCCAAGCAACTCAGTCGTGGTGGTGCAGGACGCCGACGCCGGATTGAGCTTCACCAATTCGACGATGAATGTGTTCAAGAATGTTGGCAATGCAATTATTACGGTGATTTGCACGAATCCGGCCGTTGAACCGCCGGTATCCAATACGAATGTTACCCCAATGTCCGTGAATTACGCCACGGCCGATGGAACTGCGCTGGCCGGGGTGGATTATCAGGCGACCAGTGGCATGCTGCTGTTCACCAATGGCATTGGCACGAATACCTTTAATGTTCCAATCTTCAATAACAGCCAGGTGCTCGGCGACCATACCTTCTCAGTGAGCCTGTTTAATCCTACGGCCCCCGGGAGATTGCTGGCACCAAACAACCTGCTGGTGACCATTGTGGATAATAATTCCGGGCTGAGCTTCTCCAGCCCGACCTACTCGGTTTTGAAAAGTGGAGTGGCTGCAACCATCACATTGCTGCGCACCGATAACACCAACACCACTACCGCCGTTCATTTTTCCACGGCTGATGGAACGGCATTGGCCGGACAGGATTACATTGCGACCAATGGCACGATGCTCTTTACGAATGGTGAGACGGTGAAGACCTTTCAGGTTACCGTGCTGGCCAACACGACGGTGCAACCAGACAAGACGGTGTTGTTGCAGTTGTCGAGCCCTACCAACGGCATCCTGATCGCGCCATATGCTGCAACTCTGACGATCCATGACATCAGCGGCAGCCTGGTGGTTCCGGCGGGTTCCGCCTTCGCCACGGGAGGTGATCCCAATAACAATGGAATCATTGATCCGGGTGAGACAGTGACCATGCTATTGGCGCTGCGCGCCAGCGGTGGAACGAATGTAAACAATGTGTCCGCCACGTTGATCGCCACCAATGGTGTCGGGGTGCCAACCTCACCCAACGGGACGGCGACACAGTTTTATGGGGACTTGACTGTGAATGGGCCGTCAGTCACGCAACCCTTTACCTTTACGGCCAATGGCACGAACAGTCAGACCATTGCGGCGACGCTTCGGTTGACCAGTGGCAGTGCCAGCATCGGCACGGCCGTGTTTACCTACGCGCTCGGCACGTGGACAAACATCTACTACAACACGAATCCTATTGTCATCAACGATCTCGCGATCGCCTCGCCTTACCCATCGGCCATTATGGTCACCAACGTGGGCGGAGTAGTCATCAAATCGGTCGTCACGTTGACCAACCTCTACCACGGCTATACCAAGGACATTGAGGCGATGGTGGTGTCGCCGTCCGGAAAGGATGCATTGATCATGAGCCACGCTGGCAACGGGAGCGTTGCCAAGATCACCCTGACATTTGATGACGCGGCGACCAATTTTCTGTCCAACACTAATGTTTTGGTGACGGGCACCAACCGGCCGACCGCTTATCCGCCCACAACCATTTTCCCCTGACCCGGCATGAAAACGAACCAAGAAATAATCACACCGGCGATGGCCATGCAAACAGCCCCTCAATTCTTGAAAACGCCCATGAGGAAGATATTCCTGACAATTTGTGCGGGACTTGTAATTTCCATTGTGTCAACGCCTTCCAGCAGTGCGGCAGGCTCGACCTTGATGAAACTGCATGCTCGCGTGCCGCAATTGGTTGCGCAGATGAAGGCGATTGGGACCGTCCCCGCAGACACCAATCTTAGTCTGGCCATCGGACTGCCTTTGAGAAACCGGCAGGAATTGACGAACTTGCTCGAACAGATCTATGACCCTTCCAGCACAAATTACCATCATTTCCTGACGCCGGAGCAGTTCACGGAAAAATTTGGCCCCAGCGAGCAGGATTACGCAATGGTTGCCAATTTTGCACGGATGAGTGGCTTTACGATAACCCATACCTATGCAAACCGGATGCTGCTTGACGTAAAGGCCAATGCTTCGGCAGTTAATAAGGCATTCCACGTCACTTTGCGTAATTACCAGCATCCGACAGAAAAGCGCACGTTTTTTGCGCCGGATAGCGAACCGACCGTGGATGCGGCTCTGCCCATACTAGCCGTGCAAGGCATGAATAATTATCAACTGCCGCATTCGCTGTTGCAGAAAATGTCGGCTTCAGTCGCCAGTCCGGCAAATGGCTCAGGACCCGGTGGAGGTTACATCGGACAGGATTTTCGAAATGCCTATGTGCCCGGCTCCAGTTTGAACGGCTCAGGGCAGGTCGTCGGCCTGCTCCAATTCGATGGCTATTATCCCAGTGACATCTCGACTTATTTGGGCTTGGCTGGATACACCAACGTGCCTCTGGAAAATGTGCTCTTGGATGGGTTTAGCGGGCAGCCCGGCGCTAATAACGACGAGGTGTGTCTGGATATCGAAACGTCCATTTCCATGGCTCCCGCTCTCGAAAAAGTGGTGGTTTTTGAAGCCGGCCCGTCTGGTAATCCCAACGACATACTTGCCAGCATGGTCTCACGAACTGAGATCAAGCAGTTTAGTGCTTCGTGGGGCTATTCAACAGATGCCACGACTGAGCAGTTGTATCAGCAACTTGCATTGCAGGGGCAGACATTCTTAAATGCTTCCGGCGACGGAGATGCGTGGGTTGGCCCCATACCTTATGGATCGTG
>JAJXXI010000138.1 GCA_021781185.1 bacterium | reverse complement strand
GGTCGGGCCGGTTTCGGTGATGCGCAGGATTAAGGCGTAGTTCAATCCGCCGGGCATTTGGACGACGGTGCCGCCCCCGGAGCAGCGTCGGAAAATGGGGACGCGTTCCGCCTCGCATGTGATCGTGTTCACCTCGGTGGCGACTTTGTTGGCATATCCCACCACGACAAAGATTTCGCGCGGTTCCCAGAAGATCAATGTTTCCCCGCCCTGGCCGGTCTCTGCAAGATCCAGCAATACCTCGTCGGCCGCCAGGTTTTCAGCCGGCGACGTCAGATTAAGGTCGAGACGGGTCATATTTTGCGTATTTGATTTCGCTGGCGATACGGAGACAATTTCAGTTTAATGTGGCAGTGTCGTTTCTGTGTTCAGCCAAACGAGTTTAACCAAGTGAAAGCATCCAAAAAAGAAATTTACGGTTCCCGCAGCGTCGGCGGCGGCGGCGGAGCCAACGGTGACAAGTGGTCGGATTCCATGCAGTCGGTTTTTGAACTGGCGCTGGAGAACCAGGGGCCGGAGCGCACGGCGCAATTGCTGGAAAAACTCGCGGAACAGCTCCGCACCACGCCACGTCCTTCCTCCGGCCAGACGACGCCTTACGTCAACACTATTCCGGCTGATGAGCAGCCTGAATATCCCGGCAACCGCGACATTGAACGCCGCATCAAGAGCATGATGCGCTGGAACGCCATGGCCATGGTGGTGAAGGCCAACATGAACACGAACGTCGGCGGCCACATCGCGTCGTTCGCCTCTTCCGCGACGCTCTACGAAGTGGCGCAGAACCATTTTTTCCGGGGCCGCACAGAAGAGTTTCCGGGCGACCAGATTTACTTTCAGGGCCACGCTGCGCCGGGCATGTATGCGCGCGCGTATCTCGAAGGCCGTCTGGACGAGTCGCACCTGCAAAATTTCCGGCAGGAACTCGCACCGGGCACCGGTCTGTCGTCCTATCCGCACCCGTATTTGATGCCGGATTTCTGGCAGTTTCCGACGGTTTCGATGGGGCTTGGGCCGATCATGTCGCTGTATCAGGCGCGGTTCAACCGCTACCTGCAGGCGCGTGGACTGACGAACTGGAAGGAAGAACCTCGCGTCTGGGCGTTCCTCGGCGACGGCGAATCGGATGAACCTGAATCGCTCGGCGCGATCACTTTGGCGGCGCGGGAAAATCTCGACAACCTGACGTGGGTCATCAACTGCAATTTGCAGCGGCTCGACGGTCCGGTGCGCGGCAATGGAAAAATTATTCAGGAATTGGAAGGTTTGTTCCGGGGCGCGGGCTGGAATGTCATCAAGGTCATTTGGGGCACTGATTGGGATGATCTCATCCGGCGCGACAAGTCCGGCCTGCTGCTTAAACGCATGGAGGAATGCGTGGACGGCGACTACCAGAAATATGTTGTCGAGCCGGGCAGCTACACGCGCAAGCATTTCTTCGGCAAATATCCGCAGTTGCTCGACCTGGTGAACCATCTGACCGATGACCAGATCAGCAAGCTGCTGCGTGGCGGCCATGACGTGCGCAAGATGTATGCGGCTTACAAAGCGGCGACCGAGCACAAGGGCCAGCCGACGGTTGTTCTCGCGAAGACCGTGAAAGGCTACGGTCTTGGCGAGGCGGGCGAAGGCAAAAACATTTCGCACCAGCAAAAGAAAATGAACGAAAAGGAGCTCCGCGAGTTCCGCAAGCGTTTCAACATTCCCATCAGCGACGACATCATCGCCGACATGCCGTTCTTCCGGTTGCCGCCGGATAGTGCCGAAACGCGGTATCTGCTGGAACGGCGCAAGGCGCTGGGCGGTTTTGTTCCGGCGCGCATTGTCAAGCCGCTGGCGCTCGACGTGCCGAAACTGAATTATTTTGCGGAATTTTTCAAAGGCTCGTTGACCGAAATTTCCACCACGTCTGCGTTCGTGCGCTTGATGGCAATTTTGTTGCGGCACAAAGGCGTCGGCAAAAATGTCGTCCCCATCATTCCGGACGAGGCACGCACGTTTGGCGTGGACGCGTTGTTCAAAGACTACGGCATCTATTCCCCGAAAGGACAACTTTACGAGCCGGTGGACAAAAAGTCGCTGATGTATTATCGCGAGACGAAAGACGGCCAGATTCTGGAAGAGGGCATCAGCGAAGCGGGGGCGATGTCGTCCTTCATCGCCGCCGGCACGAGTTACGCCACGCATGGCGTGCCGATGATTCCGTTCTACACATATTACTCGATGTTCGGACCGCAGCGCGTCGGCGATCTGTTCTGGCTCGCGGGCGACATTCGGGCGAAGGGTTTTCTGCTTGGCGCCACTTCCGGCCGCACGTCCTTGAACGGCGAAGGCTTGCAGCACCAGGACGGCCACAGCCTGCTGCTCGCAGGCACGGTTCCGACCTGTTTGCCTTACGATCCCGCGTTTGGTTTCGAGTTGGCGGTCATCATTGCCGACGGCATGCGCCGGATGTTCATGGAAAACGAAGACATTTTCTATTACCTCGCGCTCTACAATGAGAACCATGCCATGCCGCCGATGCCGGAAGGTGTTGAGGACGGCATCGTGAAGGGCTTATATAAATTCAAGCCCGGCGTGGAAGGCAAAAAAATCAAAGCCCACCTCTTCGGCAGCGGATCCATCATGCAGTCGGCGTTGAAAGCCCAGACGATCCTGGCCGAGCAATACGGCGTGAGCGCCGATGTCTGGAGTGCGACGAGTTACAAGCTGCTTCGCAATGATGCGATCCGCATCCAGCGCTGGAACATGCTGCATCCCACGCTGCCCGCGAAGAAGAACTATGTCGAGACCCTGCTGGCAAAAGAGCAGGGGGCCTTCGTCGCTGTTTCGGACAACATCCGCACGATTCCCGACCAGATTGCGCCCTGGGTTCCTGGCGGCCTGTTTACGCTGGGCACGGACGGTTTTGGCCGCAGCGACACGCGTTCCCGCCTGCGTCGTTTCTTTGGCGTGGATGTGGAATCCACGGTCATAGGCACGCTTTACGCGCTGGCGGAGAAAAAGCTCGTTGACCGCAAGGTCGTCGCGCAAGCCATCAAGGATTTAGGCGTGGATCCCGAAATGATGCAGCCGCAAATCGTTTAAGACGAATTGCGGCTTGTCATGGGCGCGGAACTCTGGTTCAATTTGCGCCCCTCGGTTGGCAGGATAGCTCAGTTGGTAGAGCAGAGGACTGAAAATCCTTGTGTCCCCGGTTCAATTCCGGGTCCTGCCACCATTTCCATATTTTTCCCCGAAGAATTCTTCTTTGCCGGATCATGGTTTGCGGAAAATTCAGGGACCTACCAAAAAATGCCTATCATTAGGCAATAAGGGGTTGGTTCAGTTTTTCTCCTTGGGGCAGCTTCTTTTTGTAAACGGTGCGTGAGCGCCGATAACCAAAAATCAACCAAAGATGATGACTATGAAAAAAATGATTCTATTAGCGGCGATGTTCGGTCTGACAGCGGCACTTTCGG
>JAJXXI010000121.1 GCA_021781185.1 bacterium | reverse complement strand
TCCGTCGCTGCCATGCAGAAGCTAGCCCTGCGTTGGAAGCGTGCCGGCATCAAAACCGGCCTCGTGCCGACGATGGGCTACCTACATGCCGGCCATTTGAGCCTCGTGCATGAAGCGCGGCGGCGTGCTGGTGCGTGCGGCAAAGTGGTCGCAAGCATTTATGTGAACCCCACCCAGTTCGCACCGACCGAAGATCTTTCCACATATCCACGCGATCTGAAACGCGATCTGAACCTGTGCCGCGAAGCCGGGGTGGATGTGGTGTTCACGCCGGGCGATGCGGAAATGTATCATGGCAGGGCGGAAGGCCGATACAGCACTTACGTTGTGGAGGGAAATCTGGCCCGCGTGATGGAAGGCGACCGGCGTCCAACGCATTTCCAGGGTGTGACGACGGTGGTGGCGAAGCTGTTCAACCTGGTGCTGCCGGACGTTGCCGTGTTTGGCCAGAAAGATTTTCAACAGGCGGCCATCATCCGGCGCATGGTGGCGGACTTGAATTTCCCCGTGCAAATCACCGTTGCGCCGACGTGCCGCGAGCCGGACGGGCTGGCCATGAGTTCGCGCAACAAATATCTGGACTCCGAACAACGCGCACAGGCGGTGGTTCTTTATCACGCTTTGCAGGCGGCGCAGTTGGCGGTGAAGCGGAAAGCCGTTTCCGCCGTGCAGTTGAAACGGGATTTGCGGTCGTTCATCACCGTCGCGCCGCTCGCGCGGCTGGACTACGTCGAGTTTTTCGATGCGGAAACGTTGCAACCAGTGCAACAGGTGAAACATGGCACGCACATGGCGCTGGCGGTTTACTTTGGCAAGACGCGGCTGATTGACAACGCGAGGCTTTGAAATGAAACAGTTCGACTTCCTTATTCTTGGCAGCGGCATTGCGGGGCTATCATTTGCGCTCAAGGTCGCGCCGCACGGGCGCGTGGCCATCGTCACCAAGAAGGACCGCGCGGAGTCAAACACCAATTACGCGCAGGGCGGCATTGCCTCGGTGACGAGCAAGGAAGATTCGTTTGAACTGCACGTGCGCGACACGCTGGAGGCAGGCGCGGGACTGTGCAAGGAAAACGTCGTCCGCACCATCGTCGAGGAAGGCCCGGCGCGCATTCAGGAATTGATCGAGCTCGGCATGAAATTTTCCGAGCGCGCGGCACCGGGCGAGGACGGCGGCAAGGAGCTCGATCTTGGCCGCGAGGGCGGTCATTCCAAGCGCCGCATTCTTCATGCAAAAGACGTGACCGGCCGGGAGATTGAGCGCGCCCTGTTGGCGGCGGTAGCGGCCCAACCGAACATCGAGATTTTTGAGAATCACCTCGCGATTGATTTGATCACCAGCCAGAAGCTGGGTTACGTCGGCAAAAACCATTGTGTGGGCGCCTACGTTTTCGAAAAGAAAGGCAACCGTGTCTGGGCGTTTGCCGCCCCGGTCACGCTGCTGGCCACGGGCGGCTGCGGCAAAGTTTATCTCTACACGACGAATCCCGACATTGCCACCGGCGACGGCGTGGCGATGGCTTATCGCGCGGGAGCGAGCATCGCCAACATGGAGTTTGTGCAGTTCCATCCGACGTGCCTGTATCATCCCAAGGCGAAATCATTCCTCATCAGCGAAGCCGTTCGCGGCGAGGGCGGCGTGCTGAAAACGCTGGATGGCCGCGAGTTCATGGATGCGTATCACCCGCTGAAATCGCTGGCCCCGCGTGATGTTGTGGCGCGGGCGATTGACATCGAAATGAAGAAAACCGGAGCGGACTGCGTGCATCTGGACATCACGCACAAGCCGGCCCGATTCATCATTGACCGGTTTCCAAACATTTACCAGACGTGTCTGGGCTACGGCATTGACATCACGAAGGAACCGATTCCCGTGGTGCCGGCGGCGCATTACCAGTGTGGCGGAGTGATGACGAATGTGGATGGCGAAACGGACATCATGGGGCTTTACGCCGTGGGCGAAGTTAGTTGCACGGGCTTGCACGGCGCAAACCGGCTGGCGAGCAATTCACTGCTGGAGGCGCTGGTCTGCGCCCATCGCGCGGCGGGAAAAATTCTTTCAATTGAGCGGCCGAAATCAAATTTAATAATCCCGCTCTGGCAGCCCGGAAGCGCGACGAACGCCGATGAACTGGTGGTCGTTTCTCACAACTGGGATGAAATCCGCCGCCTCATGTGGGATTACGTCGGCATCGTGCGCACGAACAAGCGATTGCAGCGGGCCCAAAAGCGGCTCGCCAACCTGCAGGAGGAAATCCACGACTACTACTGGAACTTCATCGTGACGGCCGATTTGCTGGAACTGCGCAATATCGCCACGGTGGCGGAACTGATCGTGCGTTGTGCGCTCAGAAGGCCCGAAAGCCGGGGACTGAATTACAACCTGGATTTTCCGGGCTTGAATCCCGAATGGTCCCAGCGCGACAGCGTGGTGCAAAAAACTATTTGATCGAATCGAGCGCTGTTTTGGCCTGCGCGATAAGGTTGTGCAGTTGATTGAATTGTTCCGTGGTGAGTTGGATTTTGGGGGAATCACCGAACCGGATGAACATCAGGATGCCGCCCTGACGCCGTTCACTGTGCGCACTGAAGCGCAGGCCGGACTTGGTGGCGTAGCTGGCGTCAAAACCCGACAGCGGAGTCACGTCGTAACCGATCTTGGCCAGATAATCCATGCCGCCAATCAGTGAATCCAGCTCGTCATAGTCCACCACAAGCGCATTTTTGAGTGCGAAATTGCCCGGCTGATTGCCGCTCCGGCTGTAAACCACCATGATCCCGTAAACTTTTTGATTGTTCCCGGGATCGGTGGATTCCTTGCTGCGGACGGAAATGGTGGCATCGCCGACGGAAACCGCTCCCACGAGACTGAACCCCTTGACGATGACGGCGTTGGTTTGCTGCTCAAAGTTTTCGATGAGCGTGGCTGGCGCGTTGGTGGTTTGCGCGCCAGCCGGCCCGGCCAGCAGCCAGCCGGCCCCGAGACCAGCCAGAATTATTTTCAAACAGCGCATAATTTTCCCTTTCCCGGACTGGGTGGTTTGGTGAACAAACATGCTAACCCCGGCCCGCTCGAAAAGTTGCGCCCGGCTCAACCCCAGAGTTTTTCCGGGTATTTGCCCTGTGCAATGAGCCGGCGAATGCTCTCGACGACTTGCGGTCGGTCTTCGCGGTAGGTCACGCCAAACCATGAGTCGGATGAGCGCAGCACTTTGCACCGGGCCCGGCCGCTGGTCACCAAATCGCCCACGGTGGCGGGAATATAGCACTCGGATTTCTGCTCGCCGCCGGCGCGTTTGAGGAATTTTTCAAACTCCTCTTTGATCTGCGGGAACAGGGCGGGCGTGAAGCCCCAGAAATTCATCGAGACGGCTTCGTCGCCGGTCAGTTTGGTGATCTGGCCGTCCGCCTCGGTGTTTTTCGCGCCGTTGCCGTCACGCTCGATCTTCATCATTTCAACGATGTGGG
>JAJXXI010000745.1 GCA_021781185.1 bacterium | reverse complement strand
TTGTTCAGGCGCTCTACGGAAATGCCGCCGCTTTTCCGGGCCTCGGCGGGCTGCAAGTGCAGGCGGCCGTCACCGAGCCTTCGCGCTGTTTGGAAACCTTGCCGGCCATCAATCTCACTGAACCGAGGCCCGGCTGTTACACTTTTGACCTGGGCCAGAACATGGTTGGCTGGGTGCGGTTGCATATCAGCGGCCAAGTCGGTGACCGGATCACGGTGCGGCATGGTGAAATGCTCAATCCCGATGGCACGGTTTACACGGCTAACTTGCGCGGCGCGGATGCAACGGATTTTTACACCTTCGCCACGAATGGCACCATCACCTATGAACCACGTTTCACGTTTCACGGTTTTCGTTATGTGGAAGTGCGTGGCTTGACGGTGCCGCCCACGCTGGATTCAGTGACAGGCGTTGTGGTTCACTCAGTCATGCCCCGAACCGGTCATTTCGAATGTTCCGATCCGCTGGTCAATCAGCTTTACAGCAACATTATCTGGGGCCAGAAAGGCAACTTTCTTGAAGTGCCGACCGATTGTCCACAACGCGATGAACGCATGGGCTGGACCGGCGATACGGAATTTTTTGCGCCGACGGCGGCCTACAATTATGATGTGGAATCGTTCTTTCGCCGACATTTGGTAACCCTTGATGAGGACTCGCAGCACAGTGATGGTTCTTTCGCGTTCGTGGCTCCGGATCTGGGGCAGGGCAGTGGTGGAACCGCCTGGGGTGATGCCGGTTGGATTTGCCCTTACATCATGTATCTCGCCTATGGCGATACCAACGTGATTGCGGATCATTATGCCGCGATGCAGCGCGATGGACAATTTGACGCCGCGCACGCCTCGAACTATGTGATCTCAAGTCTGCCGGGGGATTTTGGCGACTGGCTCAATCTGGGCGGAGGTGCGTCATCCACCGTGATGGACACCGCTTTTTACGCTTATTATGCGCAGGCGATGTCGGAGATGGCTGCAGCCATTGGCAAGAACGCGGACGCCGCGACTTATGCGGCGCTGCACAGCAACATCGTCGCGGCGTTCGCGGATTTCTTCAATCCCGACGGCACGTTTACCGATGGCAGCAGCCAGACGGGCTACGCTCTGGCGTTCACGCTGAACCTGGTGCCGCCCGGATTGCGCACCCAGGTGGCGCAACAATTCGCGAACTCCATTGCGCAATTCGGCGGTCATCTGGCCACCGGCTTCATCGGCACGCCGCGTCTGCTGCCCGCCTTGCACGATGCCGGGCGCGATGATCTGGCATATACCTTGTTGTTGCAGCAAAGTTATCCGTCCTGGCTTTATCAGGTGAACCTTGGTGCGACGACGATGTGGGAGCGTTGGGATGGGTGGACGCCCGGCGGCGGTTTTCAGAGCGTCGGCATGAATTCATTTAACCACTACGCCTTTGGGTCGGTGGGGCAGTATATTTACGGCGTTGTCGGTGGCATCAGTGCCGCCAGCCCTGGCTACGAGTCCATTCTCATCCAGCCGGTTCCGGGTGCAGGCCTGACTTGGGCCAATACGAGCTACCATTCTGTTCGTGGCGTGATTTCGACCGCGTGGACCAATACCGGAAGCATCTTCAATCTGGCTGTAGCGATCCCACCGAACACGACGGCGCAGGTTTGTGTGCCCACCACGAATGCCGCCGCCATCACCGAAAGCGGCGTGCCGGCGGCCAGTTCGTCCGGTGTCACCTATGTCAGCATTTCAAACAGCGCTGCCATCTTTGACGTCGGATCAGGCAATTATATGTTTTCATCGCCTTTTTCAATTCGCGTGGCCCCGAGCGTGATCATTACCACGACCAACCAGACCGGCAGCGGCAGTGGCACGTTTTATCCCAGTTGGACCGTCGTGACGAATGGCAGCCTGATTGCCGGTCAGCCTCCCGCGATGGCTTCAGGCAATTTTAGCGAAGAGTTGGATGGTCGGAATGTCAATTCGTTGACGGCGGGTGGCAGCCTTGGTTTAACACAGATAGTTGGAAATCCGGGCGTTCCGAAAACCACGAGCACGAACTATGTGACTTGCGGCAACGGGACGGGGCCGGACGGGAGCAGTGCGGGAAGCGCGGTTATTTATACGCTGCCGGCAGCCACCGACGGTTATGATCTGACCAACATCACGGTCTATGGCGGCTGGGCTGACAATGGCCGGGATCAGCAGGCCTATACTGTCTATTATTCCACCATGACGGCTCCCGCAGATTTCTTCTCGCTGGCGGTTGTCAATTTCAATCCCCAGATTGCCGGCAATATCCAGGACGCCACGCGGGTGACGCTGACCTCCTCCTCCGGCGTGCTGGCCACCAATGTGGCGGCCCTGAAGTTTGACTTCACCAGCCCGGGTTCGGAAAACGGTTACTGCGGTTATGCGGGCATCACCGTTTTCGGGACGGCGAGCATCGCCCCGGCGGTGCCGGCGGTCTTGAATGCGGCGATGCTGACACCGGGTAGTTTTGTCATGAACGCCGGCAGCTTGGTGACCGGCCGGCACTATATGCTCGAAAGCACCACCAACCTGACATCCGCTGTTTGGGAGGTTGAGACCGGGTTTATGGCGGCAGCCACAATCACAGCGATCACCAATTCTGTCATGGGCTCCGAGCAAAGATTTTACCGGTTGGTGGGCTATTAATTATTTCCGGATCGGCAAGGTGGCAGTTGCACTTCGCCACTGTGGGTGTAAGTTCTGGCCCGCTGTTTTGACAGCGGCCATTTAACCAAACATGACTCACAGGATTCATCCTTCTCACGGTGCGGGCGCGATCAAGCGTCCGGCCACGTTCAACAAAGTTTTCCGCTGGCACCCTGCCAAGCCGGGTGATCCGGCACCGGCTACGGTGGAGGTGGTCGGCTCGTTCACCGGTTGGAAGCCGGTGGCTTTGCACCATGACCGCGTTTCCAACGCGTGGCAACTCGCGTTTCACGATCTGCCGGGCAATTGCACGCACCACTACATGCTGCTGCTGGACGGCCAGCCGGCCAGCGACAAACATTGCGACGGTCTGGCCATGCCGGAGACCGAGGAGGAAAAGCGTTACCAATTGCAGACGGCGCGGGGCCCGCGCGTGTTCATGCTGTTCAGCCACGCAAAATAGTCGCCCGCAAGCTGGCCGGGGACGATCCGGTTCGAGAACGAGTTTGCCGCCAGACAGGTTCCGCCCCTGTCCTCGGCTCGTGGATCCTGGCCCGCCAGTTCTTTGCCGCGACACGGGTTGAAGATTGCAATTGATTTCACCCGTGAGCCGCAGGGGAATACCTGCCGCCTCGAAATTATCCGCCGTCCAATCCGGTCCGCCCGCTGGTCGTCAGCCATTCGACCCGGATCCGTGCCCGCGTCTGGTCAGCCTGCTGCTGGCGCTGATCACGGTGCTGGTTTATCTGCCGGTCTGGCATCACGGCTATATTTTTTTTGACGACCCCAGCTATGTCTCGGAAACTCCGTGGTGCAAAACGGGCTCAC
>JAJXXI010000688.1 GCA_021781185.1 bacterium | reverse complement strand
GCCACCGCCAGCGTCATCAGTCCGTCGGTGGCGGCGCGATATTCCAAGGCACCCAGCAGCGCGGGACTGTGGGGGAAATGATTTTCCGTGAGAAAGCGGCTGATTTCCAGTTCCGGATTCAACCCCGGGCCGACCCGGCGGAAAAATTTGAGGACGATCTTGTCGCCGAAAGTCACCGTCGCATTGCCGTCCGGCGTGTTGTGCAGCACCGGTTCCGGCAGCGGCGAGCCGTTGAGAATCTGTCGCAGGGCGGGGGTGCGTGAGGGTTCCAGTTCACCCTGCGTGTTTTCCAGGCGCTCGCGGTGGCTGATCAGCTCGATCACGGCGCGGGCAAAAGAGGGCGTGGCAAACGCCTCGTAGAGCACTCCCGTTTGGCCCGTTTCTGACAGGGTCAGCTCCGCCACGGCCTGCGGGCGCAGCGGCCCGGCGGCATCGCCGGCGGCGAACGCGAACGGCAGCACATGCAGTTCCGGGGTGGAGTCCACGTATTCCACCTGCACAAACGCGAGTTCAACGGCGGTTTCGTCCGGCAGCGGCACGTTGAAATATTGCTTGATGGTGGCCAGCTTGATGGTCTTGTCGCGACCGGCAAACCAGGGTTGGGTGCGAAAATAATCGGGCAGCGCTGCTTCAAATTTAGCCCGCGCCTTGCCCGTGAAAACATCCTGCCAGTCTTCGGCGATGGCGATGCTCGGCAGCAACATGGGTTCCGTCGCCGCGACCAGATGTGTTTTTTGTTCGAGCGAAAACCAGTAGAAATTATGCGGGCCGAGCGTGAAAAAATACGGTGCCTTGGTGATCATCGGAAATTTCGTCCGGCCAAACAGCTCCACGGGCACCATCTGCTCAAAGGCGGACAAATCCAGTTCCACCGGCTGCGTGAAGCGAGAGAGGTTGGCCACCACCAGAATGATTTCCTTTTCGTGGCGCAGGATGTAGCTCAGGATTTTGTGGTTCTCCGGCTGGAGAAATTCACATTTGCCCTCGCCCAAGGCGCGCCAGCGCTTGCGCAGCGACAGCATCCGGCGCATCCACCAGAGCAGCGAGTGCGGATTGGCCAGGTGCTCCTCGACGTTACAGGCTTCGTAGTGGTAGGCCGGGTCAAGAATGATCGGCAGGTAGAGGCTCTGCGGATTGGCGCGGGAGAAGCCGGCGTTCTTGTCTGAACTCCACTGCATTGGCGTGCGCACGCCGTTGCGGTCGCCGAGATAGATGTTTTCGCCCAGGCCGATTTCGTCGCCGTAGTAAAGCACCGGCGTGCCGGGCAGTGAGAACAGGAGGGCGTTGAGCAGCTCGATGCTTTTGCGATCGTTGTTGAGCAGCGGCGCGAGCCGGCGGCGGATGCCGAGGTTGAGCCGCGCCTTGTGAACCTGCGCATACATGCGATACATGTAATCGCGCTCCTCGTCGGTGACCATTTCCAGCGTCAGTTCATCGTGGTTCCGGAGGAAAAGCGCCCATTGGCTGGTTTCCGGAATCGGCGGCGTCTGCTCCAAAATATCCACGATCGGCAGCCGGTCCTCCATGCGCAGCGACATGAACAGGCGCGGCATCAATGGAAAATGATACGCCATGTGGCATTCGTCGCCGCGACCCTGGCCGAAATACTTCACCGCGTCCTCCGGCCATTGATTGGCCTCGCCGAGCAGCATGCGGTCGCCGTATTTATCGTCCACATGCGCCCGCAGCCGTCTCAGGAAGTCGTGCGTCTCCGGCAGATTTTCGCAATTGGTGCCTTCGCGCTCGTAAAGATACGGCACGGCATCCAGCCGCAATCCGTCCACGCCCATGTCCAGCCAGAAGTCCACCACCTTGCTGATTTTTTCATGGATTTCGGGGTTGTCGAAATTGAGGTCGGGCTGATGGGAAAAAAAACGATGCCAGAAATACGCCTTGGCCTCGTGATCCCAGGTCCAGTTGGACATCTCCACGTCTTTGAAAATGATGCGGGTGTCCTGGTATTTTTTCGGGGAGTCGCTCCAGACGTAAAATTCGCGCCAGCGGCTGCCCGGCGGCGAGCGCCGCGCGCGCTGGAACCACGGATGCTGGTCGGAGGTGTGGTTCAGGACAAGCTCCGTGATGACGCGCAAACCGCGCTGGTGGGCCTCGCGCAGGAACGTTTTGAAATCGCCCAGGGTGCCATACATGGGATGCACATCGCAGTAATCGGCGATGTCATAACCGTCGTCCTTGAGCGGGGAGGGATAAAACGGGAGCAGCCAGATGGCTGTGACGCCCAGATCCTTGATGTAGTCCAGCTTCCTGGTCAGCCCGCGAAAGTCGCCGGTGCCGTCGCCATCCGAATCGTAAAAAGCGCGGACATGGACTTCGTAGATGACGCCGCTCTTATACCAGAAAGAATCCCGGTCGAGCCCGGCCCGGTTGCGTTTGGAGGATGACATGGGGGCAGTTTGTGACATTAGGTGGTGTGGGACGGGCCGGTGGTTTGTTTCCGGGAAACGGCCGTGAGTTCACGCAGCATCCGGCGCACGGTGGCCGGGCTGCTCAAGTAATAGCGCGCCGCCGTGTTGGCAAGTCCGACGCGCACGGAAAAGGCCGAGGCCGGCAGGGCACGGAACAAGTCCTCATCCGTCCAGTCGTCACCGATGCCAAGGATGAAATCCGGCGAATATTGTTTCAGCCATTCCAATCCGGCGGTCCCTTTGTTGACGCCGGAATTGCGGACTTCAATGACTTTGTTGCCTTCGAACACCTGCACATCAATGTTACGCGTGTAGCCGGCGAGATCGTCCAATAATTCCTTCGCCCGCTCCTTGGCTTGTTCCGGATCGGCGCGGCGATAATGCCAGGCAAGGGAAAATTCCTTTTCCTCCAGCAACGCCCCGGGCAGACGATCCACATAAAGCTGCAAAATCGGCCGCACGCGATCTTTCCAGTCGGTGGTCATCGTCTTGAGCATCCGCCAGCCGCCGCCCCGGTTGCGCAGCCAGACACCGTGTTCGGCGATCAGCGAAATGGGCAGCTTGCCGACCCATTCCTCCAAGGTGCGCCGCGGCCGGCCGCTGATGATCGTCACCTCGTTGGCGGGATCCGAGCCGAGCGCCGTCAGCAGCTCCAGGAGTTCCGCGTCCGGTTGCGCCAGCTTTGGCTCGGCCGAAAACGGCACGAGCGTGCCGTCGTAATCCAGCAGCAACGTCCGCCTGGTGGCGGATTGATATTGCTGAATCATGCTGCTGCTCGCCTTGCCGGTGAGCAAGCGGGCCTGCCGGGCGGCCTCGGTTTTTTGGGTGGACACGAGCGCCTGCACAAAATCATCCGCCCAGCGGACGACGTTGTAGCGCCGCAGCCTTTCCTGCAAATGCTGGTTGCGCCGGATCTGTTCCTCCAGCGGCATGGTTAACGCCTGTTCCAGCGCCTTGGAAAAATCTTCGCGGTGAAACGGATTAATGATGATCGCCTCCCCCATTTCCTTGGCGGCGCCGGCCATTTCGCTCAAAATTAATACGCCCGTCTGG
>JAJXXI010000599.1 GCA_021781185.1 bacterium | reverse complement strand
ACGGTGACGATTGACACCCAAACCAAGCGCCTCGTCTTGCGTCCGATGTAGTCTGCCCAAACCCTTCCTTCCGCTTCATTTGCTTCCCGTTACCAGCCGCCAGACCACCTGGCGAAGCTGGAGCATGTAAAAATTCCGCGGGGTTTTCAACCGGCCGGGGTAATACGGACATCGGCACCGCAATGAAGTGGTGCCTAAACCAAAAAAGAAATTAAACATGAAAACCAAAGTTCTCCTCCTCGGTGCGGTGGTTGCCGCGTTCAGCTTCACGTCGTTTGCCGCCGGACCGTTGCTCTCGCCGCGCGCCAAAGACAATCAGATCAAGATCGTCACCAACTCTGTTGACCCCCAGGGCGGCCCAGTGACCTACGCTACCGCAGCCACACCTGAGCTGCGCTCGCCGCGTGCCCAGGGCGATCAAATCAAGCATGTCCAAGGCGTGAATCACGAGGTCAATCCGGCTTTGGCGTGCCAAAAAAACATGACCGGCAGTCCGAAAGCCGTGGCCGAGTGCAGTTCCCAGACGACCATGCCGGGCTGCGTGACGGTCGCGCCGCTGAAGTAACCCCGTCTTGATCCGCCGGATCAACTCCGGATTGTCCCGGCCGGAAATAAATGTTAAACCACGGGCGGCGGGCCAAAATCCGCCGCCGTTCCGCTTATGAAAGAAACCGACTCTCACCCCGATGCTGCGAAATTAAGCGCGCTCCTGCGCGAGGCCCGCGTGTCGCCCGCCCTGCCGTCGCGCTTCCAGCAGAATGTCTGGCGGCGCATCGAGGACGCCGAAGCCCCCGCCAAACCGGCCTCGTGGCTGGATGCGCTGGCCGCACTCATTTTACAACCGCGCCTGGCGTTGACGGCCAGCGCCGTTCTGTTGGTTGCCGGCATTTTCCTGGGCATCCGCCAAGGCGAGCAAGCGGCCCGGCAGGAGGCCCAAGCCCATTACCTCGCGGCCGTCGCGCCGAATTCCCTGCGCTGAACATGAACCGTTCGCTCGTCATCCTGATCGGGGCGCTGGCGCTGGGGGCGGCGATTTTCGGCGGCTCCTACTACGCCAGCCAGCGCGCCACCATGCTGTGCTGCACCAACCCGGCGGATGACTTGAGCTGGCTGCGCACGGAATTTCATTTGAGCGACGCCGAGATGGCGCGGGTCCGGCAGTTGCACGCGGGCTATCTGCCCCAGTGCGCCGTGATGTGCGCGCAGATCGCCGAGCAAAAGCGCGACCTGGAAACCATTCTCGGCAGCGGCACCAACATTACCGCCCAGGCCCAGGCCAAATTGAATGAAATCGCCATGCTGCGGGCGCAATGTCAGGCGCAGATGCTCCAACATTTTGTCACCGTCAGCCAAGCCATGCCTCCGGAACAAGGCGCGCGCTATCTCGCCGAGATGAAACGCCTCACGCTCGGCTTTCACGAACAGATGGAACAATCCATGTCGGGCGACCCGGGTCATGAGCATCACCACTGACGCCCCGCCATCGTCATCGCCCGACGCGTTTGACCGCGCGGATATGGAAAAGCTACAGGCCGGCCATGATGCCGCACTCAACAGTTTGATGGATCGCCATGCCGCGCCGATCTTTCATTTTCTCTGCCGCATGGTCGGGAATGAGGATGACGCGAATGATCTCGCGCAGGAGACCTTCGTCCGCGTGTTCAAGTCGCGCGCCAGCTTCCGCGCGGAGCAAAAATTTTCCACCTGGCTCTTCACCATCGCCGCGAACCTGGCGCGCAATCATTTCCGCTGGCGCGCACGGCATCCAAATCTTTCCCTCGACGTGGAAAATCCCGCAACCGAACAGTCCCTTGGCAGCACGCTGCCGGCGGGTTCGCCGGCACCCGACGAGGCCGCCCTGGCCGGCGAGCGGGCCGGGGCGGTTCGTTTGGCCGTGGGAAACTTGCCTGAAGAACTGCGCGAGGCCATCGTGCTCTGTGAATGGGAGGAACTCAGCGTGGCCGAGGCGGCGGCGATCCTGGAGGCGACGCCAAAGGCAATTGAATCAAGGCTTTATCGCGCCCGAAAAACGTTGCGGGAACGGCTGAAACCGTGGCTCTAGCCGCCCGGTTCCATCCCGCTGCGGCTTTGATTTCAGGGCCGGTTCGGGTGTTGCCGCCAGAAGGCGAAAACCTCCCGCCACCAGGCGGCTGTTTGGGACGCAACCTCGTTGTGATGCGCGCCGGGAATCAAATCGAGTTCCTTCGGACCCTGATAGCCAGCAAACAATCTCTGACCGGACGGGGCTCCGATGATTTCATCCGCGCCAGCCACGACGAACTTCACCGGACCGTGATAGTTTTTCAAGCAGGCCGCCGGATTGAAACGGTCGAGCAGCAAAAAATACGCCGGCAGGAACGGCAGGTGTCTTTGCGCCACGGAGGCCAGATTGTCGTAGGGCACAATCAGAGCCAGCCCGCAGATTTCTGCCGGATGACGCTGCGCCAGTTCCGCCGCCACGCCTGCGCCGATGGATTCGCTGACGACATATATGGGCTGGTTCCGGGGCAGCAGTTGAAAGGCCGCCTCCGCCGCCGCGATAAAACTCCTTTTGCCGGGCGAACCGGGCCGGGCGCCATAGCCGGGATATTCCAGAACGAAAACGTCCACGTTCGTCGCCTCGTGAATGGGGCGTGCCAGATAATCGCGGCTCAGCGCGCAACCCGCGTTGCCGTGGACGATCAGCACGCTGCCATCTGCCTTGCCGCGCGCGGCCATTTCCCAGCCGATGATCTGGCCGGCAGGATTCTTCCACGGCGCAAAGCCGTGCTCCGCCGCGACGGACTCGATGACGTTCGCGGGAATTTTCGTCGGAAAATAAATCAGGCGGCGCTGAAAAATCAGCAATGCCAGCACCATGAACAGATAGGCGATGATGAGCAGTTGCAACACGCGTAACAAGGACCGCCTCAGGCCGGTCTTCGGTTTTGGCGGCAGACGATTCATTTAATGGCCAAAACCTAGCCACTAAAACTAGATTGATAAATCACCAAATATCGGGCTGGCAAAAGGAAAGGACGAAACCGAGCAGGATGCCCCGCGTTCCCGGCGAAGGTTTTATCGGTTAACGCTGAACCGCCTGAAGTTCCAAGCAACTCACGGCGAGCGGAGGCGATAGAAGCGGCCGGGATAATTCATCCACTGCGGATCGCTGAAATAGGCCGAACCGGTGGTGAGCACGTTCGTCAGCACCGGCTGCCAGTCTGGATTGCCGAGATTCGTGCAGGCTTCCACCACCACCGTCTGCCCGCCGGCCCAGTCGAGGTTGAAACCGAATTGGTTTGTCTGTATGTCGAAGCTGCCATTGGTCGTTTGCATCTGCGGCAGCCAAGGCGCAGTTGGACGACCAGCAAAGTTCGTTGTCTATCCTGTCGCTGATGGGAGATAATGGACTATTGCACTATTAACGTCATAGAAGAGGGTGTTACGAAAGTTTTTGCAAACTGCTCTAAAAAAGGATGAAGCGTCGCAAAATGCGGG
>JAJXXI010000164.1 GCA_021781185.1 bacterium | reverse complement strand
CGATTTCTTCAAGTGTTTTACCCTTAGTCTCAGGAAGAAAACAGGTGGCGGTGATGAAATACACCAGGGTGCAGCCGGCAAAGATGAAGAACATAATGGAATAACCATATCTCCCGACCGTCGGCAAAAACGTGGCGGCAATGGTGGTTGAAACCCCCTGATTCACAAGCAGGGCGACGCTCATGCCATTGGAACGGATGCGTGTTGGCATCAGTTCCGACAGCGCCAGCCACACGCAGACGCCGGGGCCAACAGCAAAGAACGCCATAAAAATGAAGAGTAAAACGGCGGTCAACCAGCCGTTTCGTGTGTCCGGCATCGGCGTGATCAAGGCGTTTTCAATTTTGAGTGAAGCGGTGCGGGCCGCATCGAGATTGGCAAACGGATTTGAGAAGAACGCCACCACCTTGTTGTGGGGCACGCAACTGTCGCGTTTGATTTCAATGGGTTTGGCCGTGAGGTCATCGGAACGCAAAACGGGCGTGGCGGCACGAAAGTCACCATACGAATAAATCAGCGTGAGCGAACATGGCCGGTTGCTGATGGCCTCACCCGGCGTGCCGGCGCTGGCCAGCAAAGAATCTTTTACTTTTGCATCGAATGACAGCGACAAGGTTTGGTTGGTTGAAACCATCGCCTGCACGGCGTGGTTCACGTCCACACGAAGTTTCTCCGTTTTATGAAAGAGAAAAGCCACGCACAGCAGCGACACAATGATTCCCGAACTGCCCAGCGTCAGCAAAAACTTGCGCCCTTTGCGATCCACCAGCATTACGCCGACAATGGTCAGCATAAAATTGACCAGCGTAAAAATGACGTATCCCAAATGCGCTTGAAAATCCGAAAGCCCGGCCTGGATCAGAATATTGGCGTTGTAAATGATTATCGAGTTGACGCCGGTCGCCTGATTGCAGGCCAGAATCACGCACGCCAGCACAAAGGGAAGCACGTATTTGCGGCGGAACAACGATTCCTTGACCTTCGCGCCGGCGGCCCTGGCTTTTTCGGCAGCCACCGTTTCCTCCATTTCTTTCAGTTCCAGGTCGGCCTGTTCCTCCGGACGTGAGCGGAGAAGCGCGGCGCGGGCGGCCTCCTTGTTTCCGCGCCGAAACAACCAGCGCGGGGATTCGGCCACCATGAAGCTGCCGATTACAAACAAAATGCCGGCTGGCAGTGAAACCCAAAAAATGCTGCGCCAGGCGAGGTCCTTAAAGGCAAACAGTTTTCCCGGAGCCTTGATTTCCGCCACGCGAAAACTGAAATAAAAACCAATCAGCGCCGCCGCCATGATTCCCAGTGTCAACAACCACTGAAATATGCCGGTGCCTTTGCCGCGATTGGATGCGCCAAGACACTCCGCCAAGTAGAGCGGCACAACCACGCCGATCAGTCCCGCGCTGACACCTTGCAGCAGTCGCCCAGAAACCAGCGGCCAATATCCGTGTGACAGCGCGATGGTGGGAATACTGAGGACGAAGAGAACGCCACTCAACGTCATCAACTTTTTCCGTCCCAGCCAATCTGAAAGGAGACCGGCGAACAAAGTGGAGATGACACTTCCAAGCAAAACGGCTGCCGCAACAAACGACAATTCACTGGCGTTCAAACCGGAGGTGGCTTCGAGATAGGGCAACGCGCCGGAAATGATGCCGACATCCACCCCATAAAGCAGGCCTCCCAGCCCGGCCACCAGCAAAAGCAGACGATTGTAGCCGCCATGGCCCAGCTTGAGAAAAGTGGAGTTATTCGCGCACATTTGTTTTAAGGTCGTTTCAATGTTCGGCCAGCGTTTGCTATGTTGGTCACCTCTGAATACGGTCCAAGCACATGCTTCATTTCAAATTCATCTGTTGGCATGAGCGGAACATTTCTGCCGGGCTGTCTTTGGCCCCGAGCTGTTTGCCGCCGGTCCAAACTTCTTTGACCGCCCCATTCCTCCACTGCCGCACGCGATAGAGGGTGGCGAAAGTAAAGTCAGGCGCCGCACCGCCTTGCCCGCCCACAAGTTCAGCACCGCGCCGCACGTTGTCCTGCATCCAGGCGGGCAGGCGAAGGTGATAGGGATTGCGCCGCACTTCCTCCACATGAAATGACAGGGCGGCGATCAAGTCCGCCACGTCCTCCGTGCTGGATTCAACCAGAAGATTCGGCCCCGCCATCTGCCCCCAGAATTCCGTCTCCACCAGAAAACACGTAAATCCGGGCGATAAAGACTTCAATGCGTCCATCACCAGATAATGGGTGCCGATGTGGGTGCTGTTCCAGTCCAGTTCATGCGGAAAGAATAAAACGCGTGGCTGGTATTTTATAAGTATGTTGGCAATGGTTTCGACCGCCCCGGCCCAACGCTGCGGATCAGCGGAGCGTGTCTTGGGGTTAATCCCTTCGAGGCCGTTGGGAGCCGTCTGTTCCAAATTGAAGCCAATCCAGTCACAGGCGTTTTTCAATTCCTGTAGCCGACCCGCTTGACGCTCCTTTTTGCTGCCCAGCGTAACGGCGACATTGATGACGCGCATGCCGTCTTCGCGCATCAGGCGCAAAGCCAAACCGCCGATGATGCATTCATCGTCCGGGTGCGGCGAAAAAATCAACGCGACGGGTGCCGCCGCCTGGGATACCGGCTTGTCATGTGGAGGAACGTTCCCGAGCGGCAGCGTCTTCCCGTTCGTGATCAAATTGGCAAACGCTGAAACAAATTGGCGGTATGAATTCATATTGCAACCGGGACGATGCCACAATGGAAGATGGTCAGCATTATTATTGGCACTAGGATTTCATCAACTCCACCTCGCTGACAACCCCCGGAATTGGGGGGTTGTGAAGAACAAGCAATCACCGCATTTTTCTGCCAGCTTGATTTATGAAAATCATTGTCAGACCCGATGGTGGTAAGGCTGTCGAACTGGTGGCAGGAATGATTCGTCACTGGCTTGGGCAAAACCCTCATTTGGTGATGGGGCTGGCCACCGGACGAACCATGGAAGCGGTGTATGCCCGTTTGGTGCAGATGCACCAGTTGGCCGGGCTGGATTTTGCGCGGTGCCGGACGTTCAATCTGGACGAATATGTGGGCTTGCCAGGCAATCATCATAATTCCTACCGGCATTACATGCATCAGCATTTGTTTGGCAAGGTCAACATCGAGCCGCAAAACACGCACGTGCCAAACGGCATGGCGAACGATTTGGCCGGCGAATGCAATGATTACGAAGAAGCCATCATCCGCTGCGGAGGGATTGATTTGCAATTGCTGGGCATCGGCAACAACGGACATCTCGGTTTCAACGAACCCATTTCCGGGTTCAACTCACGCACCCGCGTGCAGGTCCTGTCGCAAGCCACGCGCTTGCAAAATGCGTCTTTGTTTTCAGCCCCCGAAGAAATGCCCTGCTGTGCCATTACGATGGGCCTGAAGACGATCCTGGAATGCCGCCAATGCCTGCTGCTGGCCACGGGGGAAGACAAGGCGACCATTGTCTCCCAAG
>JAJXXI010000597.1 GCA_021781185.1 bacterium | reverse complement strand
GACCTCGGCCGGCACTCTGGACGCCCCCGGAACCCTGATCAACGCCGTTCAGTTTGCCCTGCGTGTCACCTTTACCATCGGCGCCATCGGCACCGGCCTGGCCATTCCCGCGCTGCTGATGCGGGTGCGGGTAACCCGGTGAAAATCAGCGCGGAATCCGCAGAGTAAAATTGAATTCCTGCCTGGCCTTCTGTTAAATTAAACCCATGGGACGCCAATGGCTGCATGCCAAACGATTGGTCGCCGGCCTTAAAAAGGGCCGGACGACAGGTAAACTAGTTCGCGAAATCTCCGTCGCCGCCAAGATGGGCGGGGCGGATCCCGCGATGAACGCACGCCTTTTCACCGCCGTGGAAAAGGCCAAGAAGGAAAGCGTGACGAAGGACGCCATCCAGCGCGCCATCAACAAAGGCGCCGGCATTGGCGAGGACAAGCTCGTCATGGAACACGTCGTGTATGAAGGCCGCGCGCCGCACAACGTGCCGGTCATCGTCGAGGTTTACACCGACAACGTGAACCGCACCGCGCCGGAAATCCGCGTGCTCTTCAAGAAAGGCCAGCTCGCCACCACCGGCAGCAACAAGTTTTTGTTCGACCACGTCGGCCTCGTCGAGGCGCATCATCCCGATGCCAACATTGACCGCGAGGCCGCCGCCATCGAGGCCGGGGCGAATGAGGTGGAAACCCTCGCGCACGACCAGAACGACGACATTCCGGAAGGCGCGGCGGGGGCCAAGTTCATTTGCGAACGCACGGCCGTGGCGGAGGTTTCCAAATGGCTTTCCGCCAACGGCTGGACCGTCGTAACCAGCGAACTCGGCTACGTGCCCAAGCAGTTTCCCGAACTCACCGAGGCCCAGCAAAACGAGGTGGGCGAATTCCTGAATGCCCTGGACGAACACGACGACGTGCACCGGGTCTGGGCCGCCGTGAAGTAAAACCAATTTGAACCCGACAAAAGCGCCGCGTTGAGATCCTCAACGCGGCGTCTGGTTTTTCCGGACGGAAATTACTTGGCCCCCTGGTCAATCCAGGCGCGGACAAGACCGACCTGTTCGGGCGTCAGCGGCTTCGGGGGCGGACCGAAATGGCGCGGGGGCATTCCCTCGCCACCCGGAGGCGGAGCACCGGGACCGTGATCGCCGTCACCGCCCATTTGCGGCGGTTCGCCGCCGGCCGGACCGCCCGGATGGCGGCGTCCGTGTGGTTTTGGCGGCATGGCGATCTCGGGATCAAGTTGGGAAACCGCCTTCACAAGCAGGCTGTCGGCGCTGTCGCCGGGCTTCACCACCACGCCCTTCTTGCCTCCCTTCAAAACACCTTCCAGCGAATCGAGCCGGAGCCGGGCCTTGGGACGTTCCGCGCCGTGACAGCGCACGCAGGATGCTTTAAGCAGCGGTTGGATGTCCTTGGCAAAGGTCACGCCTTCCGTGGTGGCGGCGGGCGGCAGCTTGCTCCAGTCAACCGGCGCGGCCAGCGAGGAAAACCCTGCTGCCGCCCCGGCCAGTAAAAGTGCAGTCAATATTCTCATGGTTGGAATTATATTGTTTGATTGGTTGGTTCGCCGAAAGGATGGCGAATCGACGGCGGACGTCACGGAAAAAATCAACTGGTCCGCTTCAGCGCCGGCACGGTCACCTGACGGGTGTCCCTCAAGGCGTGGTCGGCGGGCAGATTTTCGCCGGTCCAAATGCGCTGCTGCGTCCATTGGGCGGCGGGGGCGCTCCAAAACTCGTCTTCCGGCGGCAGGCCCAGCGGCAGCAGGCCGGCGGCGCACAGGTAAAGACTGCCGGTGGAAATATAGGTTTCGCCGAGGGCGGGCTGATGGCCGCAAAATCCAATCTGCAACCAACCGTTTGCATCGAAGGTTCCCGGCGCCTCGATCATTTTGCGAATGACCGCCGTCAGCGCGCAGCGCACTTGCGCGGGCTTGACTGGCTCCGGCAGTTGCCGCCACCAGGCAATTTGTGCCAGCGTCTGAAACGCGCCGAAACGATACGTCGTCGAGCGGCCGAGCGACGGGAAAGTGCCGTCCGGCGCGATGAGCCGTTCCTGGATTTCCGCATAACGGGCGGCCCGCTTGACCTCGACCGCGAGTGCCGGAGCAAATCCGGCATCGTGCTTTTTCAGAACCGCGAGCGTGTCCAGCAGCATCGGATGGATGACGAAGCTGTTGTAGTAATCGAAATGAAAAAATTCGCCGTCGCCATAGGCTCCATCACCGCAATACCAGCCGAGCATGTCGCGCACGCAGTCCTCCAGCCGTTCCGGCCGGGTCGGCTCGCCGAATTCCAACAGCGCGGCCTCCACCATGGCGGCGAACATCACCCAGTTGCTGCCCCGGGGCCGGCCGATCTTGCGTGAGGATTTCAGCGCGGCGATGACCTGCCGTTTCACGCGGGACTCCAGCGGTTTCCACAAGGCGTTCGGCGCGCGTAAAATGGCCTGGGCCAGAAATGCCGTGTCCACCAGCGGCTGCCCGCCGGTGGTGAAATTCATGAAATCCGGCGAGGCCGGGTCCGTGGCCGCATCCAGCGACGACTGTGAGAGCCTGGTGAATTCCTGCTGCAAACGGTTTTCATCACCGGCAAGATTTTCCAGCGCCAGCCACGGTGCCAGGCCGCACAGCAGCCGGCCGAAAGCTTCGAGATGGGTGAAGGCTGTCCGATTGGCGCCGGGTTTTTCCTCGACCGGCATTTTCCTTTTTAATTCGCGTTGCGCCAGGTTTTCCAGCACCGGCCGCGCGATTTTTTCGGTGACGGAAACCCAGTAATGCCGGTCGCCGCCGGAAGCGGGTGTTGAAAACGGTGCTTCTGCGCGGACAGCCAGCGGCAACCCGGCCATGCCCAGCACGCCGAGCGCGGCGGCAGACTTGAAAAAATCACGGCGTGTTTTCATGGCAAAAATTTAACAACAAAGAAACGCAGGAACAAAGTTCCAAAACCGTCAAAAAACCTTCACCACGCTTGCCGGGCATGAACAACCTGCTTAATCTGGCCGGACATTGGCCATGCACCCGCTGGAAATTTATCTCACGGAAGTCGCCCTGTTGCGCGGCGCGACCAGGGAAACCTCCGGTTATCCGGCGCTCGCCAACCTCCTCAACACCGCCGGCCACGCGCTCAAGCCCAAGGTCAAATGCATCATCCATCCGAAAAATTCCGGTGCGGGCATTCCTGACGGCGGGCTGTTCACGCCCGACCAGTTGAAGCAATACGACGAGGCCGGTGACTTTGGCGAACTCATCCCCGCGCGCGGCGTCATCGAGGTCAAATCCGTGGGCGAAGACATCGCGGACTTTGCCGGATCGGAGCAGGTCGAAAAGTATCTCTCCCGCTACGGCCAGACATTGCTGACCAACTACCGCGAATTCTTGCTGCTCAAACGCTTCGGCGGCAAGACCCATCGGCTGGAGGGCTTTCAGCTCGTGCCGGACGAAAAATCCTTCTGGCTCGCCACCGCTCACCCGCGCAAGACGGCGGACGCCTTGGGCGAAC
>JAJXXI010000630.1 GCA_021781185.1 bacterium | reverse complement strand
TTGGATTGGGCGGCAAAATTTGGGGCAAACCGGAGCGCCACCGCTTTCAATCACACTATTTCCATTTTGCGGAAGTTGTTTCAGATCGGCATGGAAATGGGAGCCCGTTACGACGACCCCGCCCAATTCATTAAACGCGCCAGCGAGCGCCCCAAGCGCCTGACTTTGCCGGAACCGGAAACTTTCGCCCGATTCATTGCCGAAGTGGAAACCGGCGGGAGCGGTTTTAGCCGGCCTTGTGCCGATCTAATCCGCTTTCTGGCCTTTGGTGGATTCCGGAAAGGTGAGGCCGCGAACATCACCTGGGCGGATTGCGATTTTGAAAAGAATGAAATCGTGGTCCGGGGCGATCCAGAAACCGGGACAAAAAATTGGACCATCCGCCGAGTGCCAATGATTCCCGACATGCGAAAACTTTTGGAACGGTTGAAAACTGAAAATTCCGGGGCTTTACCAGCTCACCCGGTCATGAGTGTTCGCGAATGTCAGAAAGCAATGGATCGAGCAGCCAAGACTGTCGGCATGGCACGAATTACGCATCACGACTTGCGGCATCTTTTCGCGACACTTTGCATTGAGAGCGGTGTTGATATTCCGACGGTCAGCCGCTGGCTTGGGCACAAGGACGGCGGCGCGCTGGCGATGAAAGTTTACGGGCATCTGCGCGATCAACATTCAGTGGCAATGGCGCAAAAAGTGACGTTTGGGAAAGCATTCAAGTGAAATGCAAGGTGCCGCAGATCAATCAAACCATGCTGGTTAATACAGGTCGCACATGAGCTATTATTTTCCACCAGATAAAGTTTTAGTTGAGAAAGCCGTAGCAAAAATGCGTAAAATGCTGGAGCAGCAAACCTTCATGGAGCGATGGGACCCGGTGGCAAAAGAATTAAAATGGGTTATTAGCGGGCGTCTAAACGAGGAACAGCATCAGAATATTCTTCCTGATTATTGCTACAAGATTTTTGATCTCTACAAACGGACCACTTTCAAAGGATTCGTGCCGATTTCTGAAGCGATCATCATCAAAGACAAGGAACGAGCAGCCACATGTAAAACGATCTCGGAAGCCAAAGAGATAATGACCATTGATTGGGAAAAACTCGGGCAGGTGTTTTCCATTGGAGAACGTGGCATGATGTTTTTTGAGAATGAAGCGGAACAAAAATTGAAACAGGAGGGGCTGCTTGAACTGCCAGCAGAGAAAGACGATGAAGTTTACAAACTGATTTTTGGTGATCGTTGGCTTGAAAAGCAAAGGGCTGAAATTGGCGCGCAGGACCCGGCCAAATCACTGGAGGAAATAATTGAAAGGCAGTTTTTTGCTATTGAGCAGTCCACAACAAAGGCCGTTCCTGAATGGCACCAACGAGCACTAGAGTGGGACCCCGAAGCGGTGACAAAATTTCATGAGGGCGTGGCAAAAGGGTCGAAAGCATTTCTTGATAAAGATGGTGAATTAACCGGTGAGGGCAAAATGAAGCTTAAGGACACGTATGAGTTCTTGCTAATTGCTTGGCCTGAGATTGATGAAATGTTGAAAGCGAATCCGCCCAAAACCAGAAATCATTTATGGGACTGGCTGAAAACTTTCAGTTACGTCAGATGGATTGAAATTCAGGATTTAGAACAGCTCAACCGGCTGTGTAATGAAATCAAGTTAAAGCTCAAAAAGCCAGGTGCTCCACGCAAGACTCAATAATTATCCGGTCAGTTATTTTTCCACCGTGTAGTTAATCGCCCATGTGTCCTGATAAAAAGGGAGCATGGATGATCAAAAGATTGAACATGCTCCCAAGCTGGGCCTAAACCGCATTGAGGCGGCGAAGGCGCTCGGCGTTAGTCCTGCCACCCTGGATCGCCTCACCGCGCGCGGACTGCTGCGTCCCTGTCGTGTCACCTACCGGCCAATTTATTGGGTCGGCGAGTTGGAGCGGTTCCTCAAGGAAAATTCCAAACCCTCGGAGTGGATCGTATGAGTCCCGCTCCCCAACCTCACCAACTCAGGCCATGTTCGGACTGTCCGTTATGGCCTCCGCACACGCAAACTGGATTTCCAACTTTGGAAAAAGTCGAGGCGTGCATCCGTCACGTGTTGGAGCCGGTGCGGCAATGGCTGACCGCCGAGGAATTCCTGGCGCAAGTGGAGGCTTATCGGCAAAAGCGGCTCAATGAACCCCATCAGGTAGTGGAGCCATTCCAGCCAGGACCATTTGTGCGGACCTATGAGCTGGACTGGACGCGCATTTACGCGCCGAAGCGGCCGGTTCTCATCATCCCGGAGGACATGCCATGAACATCCTTGGGGAAACCTGTGCAAAGAAACGTGAAGACCGCCAAGGAGGTGGGGGTGGGGACCAACCATTGCCGGCAACAGCCGCCAATCATGAACAGACCATTAAGGAATTCGTGCCGGCATCGTGGTTTCATCCGGTCGGCATCTTCAAGGTGCTGGCGCGGTTTTGGGACCGTCTGCCCGATGTTGGCGGCAAGTTGTTCCTCACTTTCACGCTTGATCCCAAAAACTACGCCGATGAAGAAACCGCCTTTGAAGACAGCCGCCAATGGCTGCGCAAGGTGTTTTACCAGCTCCGGCAAGGCGTCGGGCATGAAGGCAAAATTTACGTCATTGATGCGCCCTACTGCATCAAGGTGGAATTTCATGAATCCGGCTGGGTGCATTACCACGCCATTTTCCTGACGCGCCGATTCCTGCCGAAAGAACTGCTGGCGGCGTTGTGGGACCGTGGCTGGGTGAAAGTCCAGCGCATCACCACGGATGATTTTCACTACGTTCTGAAATACGTGACGAAGCCTGATGAACTGCCGGCGTGGGTGCTGAAGCGGAAGCGTCTGCGCGTATTTCAGAGCACCAAAGGTTTTCTGAAACCGCCCCCGCCCAAACCTAAAATCATATCACTCAAGGAGCCGTGCAAGCGGGCCAGCTACACGATGGACGAACGGTTTTGGCGCTGGGCCTGCATGGCGGTGATCCGACAGAACGGCAAGGCCCGGACCATCCGGTTCCAGATGTCGTATCGGGAAATTTTCGACCAGCTAGTTTTGTCTGCTGCGCTGGCTGGTCGCTACAAAGGCAGCGGTGAAATCATCATTGATCGAAAGGAGGTGTTAAAACCATGGATACAAATGCAAAACCAACTGCTCAAGCTGAAAAGCTGAACGGTCTGTTCGTGCGTGGCATCGTCATGTCCAGTGTCGCCAAGGCGCTCAAGCGCAAAGACGGCACCGGAATGTTTGTCATTGTGCGGAACGAGATCGCGTTGCAACCGGGCCTGGCGACGTGGGAAGCGTTCCACGACCCGAAGGACGGCAAAGTGAAATTGGATGGCGAAAACGTCATCGAGTTTCCGAAGCTGCCGGACTTCCAGCCAGTGACGCTGAAAGTGCTGCGCTGGGAGGAAAAGGACAAGCGGTTCGTCATCAAGGATGCTGAACTGGTGGCCTGAACATGGTTAGGGGGTGGTGGCGGGAGCCGGGCG
>JAJXXI010000379.1 GCA_021781185.1 bacterium | reverse complement strand
TTCCAGATAGCCAAAGCCTTGAGTGGCGTAATACCCCCACATGATTTTCATGCCCCGGCGATCCGCCAGCGGGCCAATGCTTTTTTTCCAATCAAACGCCTGATGAATGCTGTCGTAACCCTGCACATAACATCCGCCGGGAAACCGCAGGAAACCGGGCTTCAAATCCACCAGCATCTTCGCCAGATCAGGTCGCAGTCCGTTGGGCTGATTTTTGAACGTGGGTGGAAACAGCGTCACTACATCCAACCAGACCGTGCCGGTCGAAGTCGGCGCCAGCACCAGCTGGCCATCATGGTCCGTGCCATCCGCGCGCAAATTGACCGTGAATTGTTTCCATTCACCACTCAATCCCTTCACGACGGCCGAGGCATAAACCGTTTTGTGACCAGCATCTTCCAGCGTGGCTCGAATTGAGCCGGCCCCACCGTCACAGCGGGCGAAAAACGTGAGCCGGTAAGGCCGCTGCTTTACGACATTGATTCCCCAATAGCCATCGTTCGCCACCCCGACCCGTCCGTCCGCAGTCAATTTCTTTATATCAATCCGCAGACAATGACTCTGGGCGGAATTCAGCAGATTTGAACTATCCAAGGCCATGCTGCCGATCGCGCCGTTGGCGGTCACCAACGACCAATTCTCCGCATTGGTGGGGTTGTCCTCAAACGAACCGTTGTTGACCAACTGCGCATACAGACCGCCATCCCCGGCAAAGTCCAGTTCCTCAAAAAAAATCCCGTAAAGACGCGGGTTGATTTGGGGGCCGGCTTGGTCGGCGAAAATCTTCAGACTTGTCACGTTAGGGGCCGATGCTTCTTCTGCCCATCCTTGGATGGCGAGCGAAGAAATTGCCAGAAAAGTCAAAGTAAGTGATCGCAAAAAGGCGGGTGAATGCATGATTTGTATCGGATATTTAGGCTTGAACCAGAATGTTGCGAAGCGGCCAAACTTACAACAAACAACACCGTTTCAGGGCATGGAACATTTGTCCCATGCCGATCGGTGAATGAGGAATTGACACTTGAGTTTCCGCGATCAGACTGCCGTCAAAAGCATGTCTGTCCTGATTAGTTGCCTTGCAATATCCTTTCTCTGCGCGAAGGAGGTCACTGGCCCAAGCCTGGCAATTGGAACCGGGAATTTGCCTGAAATTCACGTTGTCAAAAACACAACGACTTTTACCACTGCCAACGGCAAGCCATTTGTGCCTTTCGGTGTCACTTATTACCGCCCCAACAGCGGCTGGGCGCCGCAAGTATGGACACAATTTGACCCCGCAGCCACCCGGTGGGATTTTGCAATTATGAAGCAGATGGGAGTGAACTGTGTGCGCGTCTTTCTGAGCTATCATTCCTTTTACTCGCAACCGGGCCTCCTCAATCAGGATGGCCTGCAAAAATTCGACCAATTTCTCGCCATTGCCGAAGCCGCCGGCATCTATGTGCAACCGACCGGCCCCGATACCTGGGAGGGATGGCCGACGAACCAGCCGGTTGCCATCGAAGATGAGGATACCGTCCGCGATTTGGCGCAATTTTGGAAGTTGTTTGCCACGCGCTACCGCGGGCGTTCCGTTATTTTTGCCTATGAATTAAAGAATGAACCATCGGTGCCATGGCGTAGCGACATTTTGCAAAAACGTTGGAACATTTGGCTGGAACACAAATACGCTTCCGCGTGGGCCCTGACAAACGCATGGAAAATGACGGAGCCACTTCAATTGGGTCGCGTCGCCATTCCGCCCGCCACCAACGCGCTCAACAGTCTGCGGCTGTTGGATTACCAAAGCTTTCGGGAATCCATTGCGGATGAGTGGACACGACGACAGGTGGCGGCGATCAAATCAGCCGATCCCAATGCACTGGTGACCGTCGGCCTGGTTCAATGGTCGGTGCCGATTGCACTTCCCAGTTCCATCAGTCAATACTCGGCCTTTCGCCCATCGCGACAGGCGCGATTTCTTGATTTTCTCGAAATCCATTTTTATCCCCTGGCGCAAGGCGTTTTTGATTACCGCAGCGAGGCGGCGGAAACCCGGAACCTGGCGTATTTGGAAAGTCTCGTGTGTGCGGTTTCGCGGCCGGGCAAGCCGACCCTGCTCGGCGAGTTTGGCTGGTATGGCGGAGGCCGGCCGCATTTTGACGGCGGCGGGCATCCCGCCGCCTCGTCGGAGCAACAGGCGCGCTATTGCCGGCGCGTCATCGAAACTTCGGCGGGATTTGTCTGTGGGTGGCTCAACTGGGGATTGTATGACGATCCCCAAGCGACCGATGTTAGCGAACTGACCGGTCTCCTCAAGGTAACGGGGAAAACTAAGTTGTGGGGTGCAGACTTTCAAAAACTGGCCCGCGAATTTGAAGGCCGAAAAACGGCACAGCCGAAGCTTGGCCCCCGTCCGGCACTAGACTGGAACGCATGCCTGACCGACACCCGGGCAGGCCTAAAATTTCAGCACGCCTATTACCAGGCATTTCTCGCAAGTAACCATTGCCAAGACGACAAACCTTGACTTGCCAGCGCCGGCTTAATCATTGGGCCGACCGAGAATGGTTTCAAAGCGCGCACGATATTTAAAGCGGTCATTCGGAGCAATGTCGCCATTAAGGGTGAAATCGCTGGCTTTGCCGGTTTGCTGGATGTCATCCGCCCATTTGAAATCGAGCGTGGCGGGAAGGTTGGTCAATTCCAGCGTGGACCGGGGAATGGCCAGCTCCAGTTGATTGCCAGCCATGCGATACGTAACGGTTTCAGGCCGCGCCCAGTGATATCCTCCCGAGTTGCGCTCAATCGTGGTGGTGCGCTCGTGGACATTGATGCGGTTCACGACAAAGTCGTATCCCAGCCAGCCGGTTTGGGAATTGTGATCCGCGTCAATGAACAGAAGCATCCAGTTGCGGTCGGTGCAGGCGGTTAACGGTGCCCGGGTGCGCGCATAAAAATACACATTGGTTTCATCGAGACTGACCTTGGCGGCAATGATGTCGTTGCGACCGGTTTGATTTTCGTAACGCAATCCCTTGCCGCAACCCCGGCTGGACCGGTGAACCGGATCGCCCGGCGTGTCGCTGAATTCCGGTTCAACTTTCGCCCAGTCATCAAAGCGACCGTCCAAGGTGATGGGTTCTGATCGCACCGGAGGAATGGCCGGAACGCCCTTGTATCGCCGGATATTGGCGACCATTTGAAAATAGTAATCGTCGCCATGCCCGCCCCGCATCGGCTCGATGTCCCGGCTGAATTCCTCGTCAAATTCATCCACAAAATTTACCGGCCCGCTGCCGTAAAATGGCGCCGAGTTGTCAAACCGCATGGCCGTCCATTCATTCCAGCCCGTGATGAATATGAATTCTGGATCCACCGCCAGCGCGCGCCGCCATTGCTCGGCGAAGTTACGTCCGGTATAATCCCGTCCACCTGGCCCCGGTTCCACGCCGTCATGAAAACTCCGGCCATGTGCCCGCGGATTGCTCAGGCAGCTTAACTTGCCGTCCACGGCGTTCTGA
>JAJXXI010000087.1 GCA_021781185.1 bacterium | reverse complement strand
CCCCTGATTGCTCAACGCGTTCCGGTTGAAACGGCCATAGTCACGGCTCGCCAGCAGCATGTCGCCCCAGGCTTTGCGGCGAGTGACGTTGCCGCCGACGCCAAAATTTTGAGCGACATCGAGACTGGACTGAAGCTCGGGCAACAGCAGATGAATCGCCCAGCCGATGTTTCCGAAATTGCCGCCCCACGCCGCGCTGGCCGTGCCGGGATTCGCATAATAGTTGGAAGCGAAATAATCGTTGGCGGCAATGACCTTGGCCACCAGCGCCGGATTGTGGTAACTGACCGGAAAATTGGAAACGAAATAAGCCTTGGCCAGTTGCATCACGTCCACGGTCGTGAAATTCGTGACGTCGGTGCTCATACGCCCGCTCAAATAATTGCTGATGCCGTCGTAAAACTTTCCGCCCGGGCTCAACGTGCTCACCGTCGGCGAAGGTCGCACGGTCGTCGCCGGCGCAACCCCTTGCACTTCGACCGCAGGATCCAAAACCGGATCAGTGTGCGTGTAGGCCTGGTAAATGCCCCGACTGTTCGTCGTCATCATAAATTGATAATTGCCGCCTGGGGCAACACCTGAACCCAGCGGATAAACGCGCCCCGTGGACTGAATCGTAAACGTCAGATTGGTTCGCCCCTGGGTCATCCAGAGCGGCAGCAACGTCGTGGAATAAAAGAAGCGGCCCGGCAGCGGCGGCTTATAGGCGGCCACATTCAGACAGATGTAATCCCCTTCGTGACGGTAGCCGATTTGATAATTGGCCGTGGCATTGGCGACGTAGTTTGATGCCGGCACATATAGATAGAGCCGGCCCATGTCAGACGCCTGGCCATAGGTCTTGCTGAAATCATCGCCGCCCCACAATTTCACCGTGAAATAATTCCGCCACGCCGGATCCACCTTCAGCGTAAACGCCAGGCTGCCGCCGTCAACCGTGGCTGGATTGTTCGTCGAGCAGCGCCGTGCCGTTTGCGCCGGCGAAATGGAATTATTCGTGACGATGAAGCTGTCCGCACCGGCAAACGCATGACTGGACTCCGATGCGGTATTTCCGAAAACAACGGTGTCCAGATAGGTTTGCGCCCGGCCGACCGACAAACCAAAACACAAAATCGCTGCCAGCAACGCGGTTTTACCAATTCGCAAAATCATTGGGTGATAAGAAAGGTTCTTTCAACCGGCCTGGCGGTTTTCAATTTTGGTTCAACCGAACGACCGTATTGCCACGCAATGACCGTGATTTTTACGGGAAATTTTGTCCGTGGCGGAATCGCCGTGAATTTTAAGACATCGCCATCCACCTTTGCCGGGCCTTCGCGAACCAGGTATTGAACCGGCGCGCCGGCATCGGATGTCGCCAGAAGTTTCACTGATTGGCTTCCAATTTTTTGGTCGCCAATCGGAGGAAACGTGATGTGCTGTTCGGTCCCCTGCGTATTTCGTGCCGGGATGAACATGTGCGCCTGCTGCACCGCCGGCTTGTATTCGACATCGCCAGGTTGCGTGGCGGCGAAAACCAATTCATAGTTCCGCGCATTGGTTTCGAGCAGCGTTTCCTTTTGGAAATGAACGGCGAAAGTATCGGCGTTGATTTTATCCACCGGGCCACAAACGGGATCAATCGAAATGGAACCGTTCGTTGAATGGCCGAGCGGCGAACCGACCGGCTGTTCGGCCCAATCCGGCAAACGCGGACTGCCGCCGGGAACCTGATCGTAAAATGCAGGTGACAATTTGAATGTCATTCCATCCTTCTCCGGTTCAAATTTCAGATCCACCTGCAAATGCTCAATGCGCTGCGGAACCATTTTGCCGCCCTGCACATAGCCGACGAGCTGCGGCTTCAACCCGCGAAATGCCGCTTCGTATTTTTCGGTTGCCTGCGCCAGTTCGCCATCGAAAAACCAAAACGCCTGCTTGGGATCGCCCTTGTATTCGCCAACGGGCGCGGCGGACGCGGCGGGCAGCCGGTCGCGACGCCATTTGTCCGCCAGCCAGCCGGTTTTCGTTGGATCAATGGGAATCAACTTCGGCGCGGATTGGCCGTCCCAGTCTTGCGGCACGCGATACTGAACCGCTTTTTGGATGTAGAACGCGAGATATTCCACCTTGGCGTCGGTCGCGGCAAAGTGCCCCTGCCCCGGATTGGCCAGCATGGAAAGCGGCATGAGCGGATGCTGCTGCCGTTCCCACACCCCTTCGCGCGACCAAGTGTCCGCCGCTTCATATTCGCCCATGCTTTCCAGGCAAGGCACAAAATCAATGTTGCGGCCGCCCCAGACGTCCGGCGCAAAAACCGGATTTCGCCAATACGGCCATTGACCGCTCACCGACAACGCGCAGAGCGTGCGGCCCGGATTCCATGCGGCAAAATAATACGGCCAGCTCGCGGCGGCGGAGTGCCCCATTGGCACGACGGGAACGAACTTCAACTCAGAATAACCGGACTTGTCCGCCAGCCGGTTCATGAAATCGTTGAACGTGTCGCCCGCACCTTCGTTGAAGCGGAACAGATGATCGAAAAACGGTGCAACCCAGACCTCGGCAAACCCCATCCTCGTCAGAGCCGCCCGGAACTTCGGGTTTTCCAGAATGGAAATCTCCTCCATGTTGTGCTGAGCCAACACCACACCCCGCAAATGCTCGCAATTCGGTGGAATCCATAGCCACGCCCGGGCTGGTCCGTTTTCCGATTTTTCGCTTTTGACGGGAACCGACCATTGCCAGACGGCTGCTCGAACTGGAATTGCCGCCACACCGAGCCATGACAGAAATAGAAGGCAAACCGTCAGTTTCGAACTTAAACAGCAATTTGCAATGAGACGGCCGGGCTGATTTTTCATAAACACCATTTTCTTTGCCCGTTAGCGCGGAGAGATGTGCTGTTTGAGCCAGGTTATATCCGCGTGGTCGGTGCTGGTGTCGGCTTGCCCGGTTGTGGTGATGGTCCGGGTTTGCGAATCTACCCAGCGACGCATCTCCCCGTGGCCGTCCGCAAAAGAAAACGCCGTGGTGGTGCCGTGATAGAAAGCAGGCGCATTTACCCATGACCAGTCCGTGAAACCTGTGTCTCCGGGCAGATTGGGGCGAAATCCAAATTGCCCGTCGTCCATCGTGGGACCTTCCTCGCAAAACACAATTGCGTCGGTTGTTTTTATGATGTCGGTGGATTTGTGGTTGTCTCTGAACGCAGAGTTGTTTCCAGCCAGAGCCTGCACCTCGGCGTCCTGGCCGTTCATGAAAGCCGAAAGGGAATAACTCCTCACCCGATCACGCATGGTTCCGGCGAACATCTGCTGTGTCTTGTCAGCCGGACAATGATACGCGGCCACAGATTTGATGAACGGATAAAGCGTTCCAACTTTAATAAAATCGCTATTAACCGCCGGACCGGGAAATTGAACATCGCCAGGGCACCAATAGTCAGACGTGGCAGGTAGTGTCGTATCATAGACATGACCGTTGACTGAATATCGGTTGTTGCTGATCAGCTTCTCCTGGTTGTCACCCGAA
>JAJXXI010000519.1 GCA_021781185.1 bacterium | reverse complement strand
GAGTTCGCAATCCGCCAGCAGGCCGAGGTGCGTGGAGATGCGCGATTGGCCGAGGCGCGTGATCTCCTGAAGTTCGTTCACGGAAAGTTCGTCGCGCTCCAGCAGGGCGACGATGCGCAGACGCGTCGGGTCGGACAAGGCACGGAGGGATTTGAGCGTGGAGGACATAATTGATTTTACCGGGCTGATTTTACAGAAGCCAACGAAGGGAACAAAGAAAAGGGGAAATGGTTTTCTGCCGCTTCGTTTCCTTCGTTTGCTTCTGTAGATAAAGTTTGACGCGTTTAAAAATTTTTATATCATCAAATCTTGATACGTCAATATGTTGTTGTCGAGAAACCATAACTGAATTCATGAGCAAAAACTTCATCTTCTCCTCGGAGTCCGTCGGCGAAGGCCACCCGGACAAAGTTGCGGATACCATTTCCGACGCCGTGCTGGACGCCTGCCTCGCGCAGGACAAGTTCAGCCGCGTGGCCTGCGAGACTTACTGCAAGTCCAATCTCGTCGTCGTCGGCGGCGAAATCACGACCAAGGCCAGGCTCGACTTCAACCAGATCGCCCGCGACGCCATCCGCGAAATCGGCTACACGCACGACGACGACGTATTTCATGCCGACAAGGTTTTGATCATGAATGCCATCACGTCGCAGTCGCCGGACATCGCGCAGGGCGTGGACGCAAAGGCCGCCGAAGGCAAGGACACCGCCGAGCAGGGCGCCGGCGACCAAGGTTTGATGTTTGGCTACGCGTGCGATGAGACGCCGGAGCTGATGCCCGCGCCGATCATGTTCGCGCATCAACTCGGTGCCGAACTCACGCGCATCCGCAAGACCGGCAAGGTCGCGTGGCTGCGTCCCGACGCGAAGTCGCAGGTCTCCGTGCAATATATCAACGACCAACCGGTGGCCATCACCAACGTCGTCATCTCTACGCAACACGCGCATGACGTGAAGCACAAGACGATCAAGGAATTTTGCATCGAGCAGATCATCAAGAAGGTTTTGCCGAAGCATCTGCTCACCAAGAAGACGCAGTTTCTCATCAACCCCACCGGCCGCTTTGTCGTTGGCGGGCCGCAGGGCGACACCGGTTTGACCGGGCGCAAGATTATCGTGGACAGCTACGGCGGCATGGGCCGGCACGGCGGCGGCGCGTTCTCCGGCAAGGATCCGAGCAAGGTGGACCGCAGCGCGGCCTACATGGGCCGTTATGTCGCCAAGAACATCGTCGCGGCGGGCATCGCCACGAGTGCGGAAATCCAGTTTGCCTACGCCATCGGCTATCCCGAACCCGTCAGCGTCTGCATCAACACGTTCGGCACGGCGGTCAACGGCATCACTGACGAGCAGATTGAAAACGCGGTGCGTGAAGTGTTCAGCTTCAAGCCGGCGAACATCGTCAAGCAGTTGAACCTGCTCCGTCCGATTTATTCCAAGACGACCAACTACGGCCATTTCGGCAAAACCGATCCGGCCATCACGTGGGAGAAGACGGACAAGGTGAAGGAACTGAAGCGTGCGTTGAAAATGTAGTTTCAAGTATTCAGTGTTCAGTGTTCAGATGGATGGCGTCGGCACTGAACGCTTGAAGCTTGAAACTGAAAACTTTCCCATGGCCTATCAGTCGTTTGAGGAATTGGATGTATGGAAACGTGGTTGCCGCTTGGCAGTGGAAGTTTGCCGGACGGTGGGCGAATCGCGGTTGTTTGCGTTGCGCGACCAAATGCAGCTCGCGGCGGTTTCCATTTCCTCGAACATTGCGGAAGGTTGCGAACGCGACAGCAAGCTCGATTTTATCCGCTTTCTTCGCATTGCCAAAGGTTCGGCCGCTGAACTCCGAACTCAAACATACATTGCCCAAAAACTTGAAATGATCTCGAAGACGGGTGCCGACCGGTTTATCGCTGAACTAAAAGAAATTTCCGCGATGCTTCAAGGTCTCATTCGCTCCTTGGCTCAAAGAGCCTCCGCCACTGAACACTGAACACTTAAAACTGAACACTTAAAATATATGTCCAAAGCTAAAAAATCCGCCTGCGATTGCGCGTGCGCCTGCCTCAACGAAGTCAGCGAAACCTTCGCCAAATACGCCGCGCAAGCGTCGGCAGGCAAGGAATACATCGTCCGTGACATCTCGCTAGCCGACTGGGGCCGCAAGGAAATCGCCATTGCCGAGCACGAAATGCCCGGCCTCATGGCGGTGCGCAAAAAATACGCGAAACAAAAACCGCTCAAGGGCGTGCGCATCACCGGTTCGTTGCACATGACCATCCAGACGGCCGTGCTCATCGAGACGCTCGTCGCCCTTGGCGCGAATGTCCGCTGGGCAAGCTGCAACATCTTCTCCACGCAGGATCATGCCGCGTCGGCGATTGCCGCCACCGGCACGCCAGTGTTTGCCTGGAAGGGCGAGACGCTGGAAGAATATTGGGAACTCACGCTCAAGGCGATTTTGTTCCCCGGCGACAAGGGCCCGCAGCTCGTCGTGGACGACGGCGGCGACGTGACGCTGCTCATCCACAAAGGCTACGAACTCGAACAGGGCTCCAAGTGGGCCCACGAAACCAAGGGCGATAGCCACGAAGTTTCCGTCGTGAAGGCGCTCCTCCGCCGCATCGCCAAAGAGAAGCCCGGCCTCTGGACGAAGATCGTCAAGGATTGGAAGGGCGTTTCCGAAGAGACGACCACCGGCGTTCATCGCCTCTATCAGATGAAGGAAGCGGGCAAGTTGCTCGTGCCCGCCATCAACGTGAACGACTCCGTCACCAAGTCCAAGTTCGACAACCTCTACGGCTGCCGCGAATCCCTCGCGGACGGCATCAAGCGCGCCACCGACGTCATGCTCGCCGGCAAGGTTGCCGTCGTCTGTGGTTACGGTGATGTCGGCAAAGGCTGCGCCCATTCGCTCCGCGCCTACGGCTCCCGCGTCGTCGTCACCGAAATTGATCCGATCAATGCCTTGCAAGCCGCGATGGAAGGCTTCGAAGTCAACACCGTCGAAAGCACGCTCGGCGTGGGCGATATTTACGTCACCACGACCGGCAATTGCGACATCATCACTGCCGCGCACATGCTGGCGATGAAGGATCAGGCCATCGTCTGCAACATCGGCCATTTCGACAACGAGATTCAGGTGGACGCGCTCAAGAAGACCAAGGGCCTGCGCATCGAGAACATCAAGCCGCAATACGACCGTTACTGGCTGCCCGGCGGCAAGAGCATCTACATGCTGGCCGAAGGCCGCCTGGTGAACCTCGGCTGCGCCACCGGCCATCCGAGCTTCGTGATGAGTAACTCGTTCACGAACCAGACGCTCGCGCAAATTGACCTCTGGGCGAACAAGGACAAATACGAGCCGACCGTCTATCGCCTGTCCAAGAAGCTGGACGAAGAAGTGGCCCGTCTGCATCTGGAAAAGATTGGCGTGGTGCTGACCAAACTCACCAAGAAACAGGCCGAATACCTCGGCGTGCCGCAGGACGGCCCCTACAAGCCGGAACACTACCGGTATTAAA
>JAJXXI010000699.1 GCA_021781185.1 bacterium | reverse complement strand
CCAGGCCGATTGCGGGCTGGCCTTCATCCCGGATTTTATCCCAACCGCGCAATGGCCCGCCGCCGCGCACCCGGTCGCGATCCTTGGCCGCCAGCCTCCGGACGGTCATCGGGTCTTCACGCCCGAAGTGTGTCTTGGCCCGGCGCTCCACAGCCTTGCTCCGCCCGTTCTTGCTTGATTGAATCCACCGCGCATTTGCGTTCAGGTTCTTTTTCCCCGGTCGTATCGTGCTTTGCGCACGGAAGCATTTTATCCATCAACCCAATAATTGTTCCCCATGAAGAGCGTATTGATAATTTTAACCGGCGTGCTGCCGCTGGCCATGATCGGCTGCGCCAGCACGAATCCGAAGGCCGCTTTCGGTGACGTGAATAAAACCGTGACCGCGCGCACGGGCGAATCGGTGCAATGGCGCAACGATTCTTCGAGCAATGAGCTCGCGCAGGCGCTCGCGCCGCTGCTGCAAACCAATCTCACCGCGCGATCCGCCGTGTCGGTGGCGTTGCTCAACAACCGCTCGCTTCAGGCCGGGTTCGAAGAGATCGGCATCTCGCAGGCGGAACTGGCCCAGGCATCGCGACTGCACAACATCGAGCTCACCGGCAGTTGGCGGTTTCCGGACCAGCCGCCGTCGGCGGCGGACATCGAATATTCCGCCGCAGGAAATCTGCTGGACCTGCTCACGCTGCCCGCGCGGGAAAAAATTGCGGCGGGAAACCTGGAACAAACCAAGCAGAAAGTCGCCGACAAGGTTTTGCAACTGGCCGCCGACACGCAGACGGCGTTTTACGACCTGCAGGCGCAGGAGGAACTGGTGAAGCGGCTGCAGGTGATGCTGGAAGTGAACGCTGCCGGGGCGGATTTCGCGCAGCGGCAATCCGACGCGGGCAACATCAACGACCTGGAACTGCATAACCAGCAGGCACCCGCCATCCAATCGCAGCTCGACTTGATGCAGGCAAAAGCCGAGGCGCAAACGGAGCGTGAACACTTAAACCGGTTGCTCGGATTGGAAGGCGAACAAATCCACTGGCGGATCGCGGATGAATTGCCGGCGTTGCCGGAGAAGGAACTGTCGCTCACCAATCTGGAATCGCTCGCCGTGCGGCAGCGGCTGGATCTGGCGTCGTCGCGGAGCCAGGCCGAAGCCATTGCCGCCGCGTTGCGACTCAAGGAGCATACCCGCTTCATTCCCGGCCTGAATCTGGGCGTGGATACGGAGCGCACGCCGGACGGCCAGCGCGTGACCGGGCCGACGCTTGGTTTGGAATTGCCGATTTTCGATCAAGGCCAACCCGCCGTCGCCAAGCTCACGGCGGAATCCCGGCAGGCAAACGATCGTTACGCGGCGCTCGAAGTGAATGTCCGGTCCGAAGTGCGGGCCGCGCGGGCCGCCCTGCTCGCCGCCCGCGCCACCGCCGCGTTGGCGCAGGACAAACTGCTGCCGTTGCGCCAGAAAATTCTGGTCGAGACGCTGCGGCAATACAACGCCATGCAGAAAAGCAGTTATGACCTGCTCCTGGCCAAAGTGCAGGAACAGATGGCGGAGCAGGCCAGCATCCTGGCGTTGCGCGACTACTGGACCGCCCGGGTGTCGCTCGAACGCGCGGTCGGCGGACGTTTAACGGGTTACAACAACATCATCAATTCTGAAAGGAGCCAGCCATGATCAATCGCCGGAAATTTTTTAAGGGGGCGGTGACCGCCGCAGGAACCGCGCTGGTCGCCCGCCTGATTCCAAACGCCGCCGCCGGCCTGAATCCGTCGGACCTCAGCGGCGGCAAAACGGAAATTTTCATCCCGCCGGGCGGGGCCAGTTACCGGCCCGTCATCACCACGAACGGCGCGACGCTGCCGTGGAAGTTCGTGGATGGGGTGAAAGTTTTTCACCTCGTCGCCGAGCCGGTGACCCATGAGTTCGCGGCCGGCCTCGTGGCGGAATGCTGGGGCTACAACGGACGCGTCCACGGGCCGACCATTGAAGCCGTCGAGGGCGACCGGGTGCGGATTTATGTCACGAACAAACTGCCCGAGGCGACGACGGTTCACTGGCACGGCCTGTTTCTGCCGAACGGAATGGACGGCGTGGGCGGGCTGACGCAAAAAGCGATCCAGCCGGGCGAGACGTTCATGTATGAATTTCCGCTGATCCAGCATGGCACGTTCATGTATCACCCGCATCATGATGAGATGACGCAAATGGCAATGGGCATGATGGGGCTGTTCATCATTCATCCGCGCGAACCGCAGGGACCGCCGGTGGCTCACGACTTCGCCATCATGTTGAGCGAATGGGCGATTGACGTTGGCGCACGCCGGCCCGATCCAAGCGAGATGACGGATTTCAACGTGCTGACGATGAACGCGCGCTGTTTCCCCGGCACCGCGCCGCTGGTCGTCAAAAAGAACAGCCGCGTCCGCATCCGCATTGGCAATTTGAGCGCGATGGATCATCACCCGATTCATCTGCACGGGCACCGGTTCCACGTCGTCGCCACGGATGGCGGGGACATTCCCGAAGCCGCGCGCCGACCGGAAACGACCGTGCTGGTGGCGGTCGGCCAGACGCGGACGGTGGAGTTCATCGCCAACGCGCCGGGCGATTGGGCGCTGCACTGCCACATGAGCCATCACGTCATGACGCAGATGGGGCACAAATCCGGCAATGTCATCGGCATGAACACCGACGGGTTGAGCCGGGAGATCGGCAAGCTTGTGCCTGGCTACATGGCGATGGGTGCGGACGGCATGGGCGACATGGGTGACATGGGCATGCCGGTGCCGAAAAATTCGCTGCCGATGGTCGGCGGCGAGGGTCAGTTTGACTACATCACGATGGGCGGTATGTTTACCATTCTGAAGGTGCGGGATGAGGTGCCCGCCGACAATGCCGACCCCGGCTGGTATCACAATCCGCCCGGCACCGTTTCCGTGGCAGCGAAGGAAAGCGATGTGAAGCGGGACGGCATCAACATCTGAAAATTTTGCCGCCCCGATGGCGGCGAAGAGCCAACATCAAAACAAAACAAAAGGATCAATATGAACGTCAAAACCAGGATCAGGCTGCTGGCGGTTGCCGCCGGACTTGTATGGAACGCAACCACGCACGCGGCGGACAGTGGCGCCCTGATGCCGCCGGTGAAATCGGTCTATGAGCATTATCTGAAAATTCAAACGGCGCTGGCGGATGACTCATTGAAAAGCGTCGCCCCCGAAGCCGACGCCATCGCCAAAGCCGTCCAAGGCGACAGCATGAAAATGCTGCCGGCAACCGTTGCCACGGAAGCCGAAGCGCTGGCCAAGGCGGCGGATTTGAAATCGGCGCGCGCCGCGTTCAAACCATTGAGCGGTGCGCTCATCCAATATCTGGCCGATCATCACGCCCAAGGCATTTACGTCGAGGTGTATTGTCCGATGGCCAAGGCCAGTTGGTTGCAGGCGGATAAAAACGTCAACAATCCGTATTTGGGGCAGGAAATGCCAACGTGCGGCGAAATCAAAAACTAAGGAAATCAAGA
>JAJXXI010000737.1 GCA_021781185.1 bacterium | reverse complement strand
TATGCTCCAAATGTGATGCGGGGTGGAGCAGCCTGGTAGCTCGTCGGGCTCATAACCCGAAGGTCGTTGGTTCAAATCCAGCCCCCGCTACCAAAAAGATAAATAAAGAGCTGAGGGCTTACGTCTTCAGCTCTTTTTTTATTTCCTCATACGATTTTCTTCAGAGATGCTCATTTTGAGGATATTGTTTCAGTCCATCGCCACTGTGCGGCGCCGTCTTGGGTGTGATACGCCAGATAGCCGTGTTCCAGTGCATATGCCAATGTTGATCTCAGCTTGTGAAGGTCGGTTTTTTCAGATAGATACGGCGTGACGCGCATTGCCAGATCATCGAGAAGCGCATCTGTTTTACACATATCCTTACGCATGTCAATTGGCCATGTTCCCAGCTTTTCAAGTGCGCCGGCCATCATCAAATCGTAGATCATGACGGTTCGCTCCAGATTCACGAGTGGCCAGGCTTCTTCGGCTGAAGCCTCACCGGAAGCCATGCGTTCGGCAATGGTTCCCAGATAGCGGTTAAAATCTTCCTCCCACCGGATCACAATGTTATCCAGAATGCTGCGAGACACGGACGGTGTTTCAACAATAGCGCGATTGGCATGATAGTCCGCCCAGTTGTTGGATAAAATGGTGATGCCGAGTCTATCGGATTCTTCCCGGACACGGGTGCCGGGAAAGGGCGCCAGAAGATGAAATCCGTAAGAAACGCCCAGTGTCTTCAGCCGTTCGCCGAAGGCCAGTGTTTCTTTCAGGGTTTCCGGCGTTTCGCCCGGAAGCCCCAGAATGAATGAGCCGTGCGGCAGCAATCCGGCTTCATTGCACATCCGAACCGCATTTACGACCTGGTCGAGCGTAATTCCCTTGCGAATGGTTTTCAGGATATCTGCGTTTCCGGATTCGATTCCAAAACTGACCGCCTGGCATCCTGCGGCTTTCATGCGTTTGAGGACCTCTACGGAAACTGTATCCACCCTGGCAAAAGAAGTCCACTGAACTTTCAGGTTTCTGTTTAAAATTTCATCACATACCGCCAGACAATGGTGTGGATTGGCCGTGAACAAGTCATCCGCGATATTGATCTGACAAAATCCGTAGCGGCTCAGAAGCTGCATTTCATCCACCACTTTCTGGGGGTTCCGGTAACGGACTTTGGCGCCCACCATTTTTCTGCCCACGCAAAAAATGCAGTGATAGGGGCATCCGCGGCTTGTCGTCATGGAAATCGGCATTCCCAGCGCACGGTATCTGCCCAGCGCCAGCAGATGTCTGGCAGGTGCTTGAAGCATGTTGACATCCGCCGGATGCGGCCGTTTTTCCGTGGAGACGATAGCGCCGTTTTTTCGATATACCAGACCGGCAACTCTGTTCCAGTTTTTCCCTTGCCGGAGTTCTTCTGTAATTTCCACAAGGGTTTCTTCGCCTTCTCCGATCACCGCGATATCCAGTTCGGGAAATGCGTTCAACGTATCTTCCGCGCAAAAAGAAACATGGGGGCCTCCCATGACCGTCAGGCAGTCCGGACAATGGTGCTTGGTCTCCTGGATCAGTTGAATCGCGTTATCGAACGTCATGGTAACGGCGGTAGCGCCAACAATATCGGGCTGAAAGCAGTCCAGTTCACGCCAAAAATCTTCAATGGTGTATGGAAACACCACGTAATCCAGGATTTTTACGACAACGCCCGCATGTTCCAGGGCTGCGGCCAGATAAGCCAGACCCAATGGCGGTGAAGGATTTTCGGACAGAGGATAAAACGGATTGATCAGCAAACAGCGCATAAACATTCCCCCAATCTCTTCAAGGCAAACGGCAAAAAAAAGGGCCCGAGAATGTCTCGGGCCCTGGGATTATTTACTGCAAACTAAGATAATTAGAACAGACCGCTGACTTTTCCGGTAGCGGTATCCACGTCGATTCTTCTGAATGCCGGGTTGGAGCTGGTGCCAGGCATCAGGCTGATAGCGCCTGCGCAGGGGCAGAGAAATTTGGCGCCGGAATAAATGAGAACGTCACGGATCGGCAGCGTCCACCCTTTGGGAACACCCTTGACCGTCGGATCGTGAGTCAGACTCAGATGGGTTTTGACCATCATGGTAGCGAAATCGGCATATTTGGGATCATTTTCCAGCATTTTGGCTTTGGCTTCGGCTTCCGGTGTCCAGGTAACGCCGTCTGCACCATAAACCTCCTTGGCGATCAGAGAGACGCGATCACGCAATTTGGTTTCCAGCGGATACAGGAATTTGAAATCGTTCTTGTCATTGCAGGCGTCAATAACGGCATCGGCCAGTTCCAGGGCGCCGTCTCCACCATCCGCCCAATGGGTGGATTTGGCGCAGCGGGCACCGGCAGCTTCAGCAGCTTTGCGGACAATGGCGACTTCCGCATCGGTATCCGTATGGAAGCAGTTGATGCACACCACCGGGTTGATGCCGGCTTTACGGATCGTCTTGATATGATGCACCATATTTTCGACGCCTTTTTCAACCAGTGCCAGATTTTCTTTGAGATAGGCATCCGGAAGCGCGATACCAGCCACCACTTTGGGCCCGCCGCCGTGCATTTTCAGAGCGCGAATGGTGGTAGTCAAAACCGACACATGGGGTTTGAGCCCGCTGTTGCGGCATTTGACATTCCAGAACTTTTCAAATCCGATGTCTGCGGCAAAACCACTTTCTGTAACATGGTAGTCGAACATCTTCAGGCCGATACGGTCTGCAATGATAGAAGACTGGCCAACCGCGATGTTGGCGAATGGCCCGGCGTGAATCATGCAGGGCTGATATTCGGCGGTGCTCAGGAGGGTAGGATTGATGGTGTTTCTCATAAAAGCGGTCATGGCGTTGCCCACTTCCAGATCGCCGGTAGTGACCGGTTTGCCGCTCTTGTCAAAGCCAACGGTAATTTCGTTGAGCCGTTTTTTGAGGTCCGCCAGATCGCGAACAATGGCCAGGATGGCCATACATTCTGATCCTACGGCAATTCCGAATTTGGACTGCATGGTGAACCCGTCGGTTCTGCCGCCGAGACCGATGATGATATTTCGCAGAGATTGCGCACAAAAATCGATGATCCATCCCATTTCAATACGGGTGGGATCCAGATCAAGTCTGCGCATTTTGGTGAGGCGGGCAAGCTGCTCATCATTATAATTGCGCTCATGCTGCATTCTGGCGGTTAAAGCAACCATGGCCAGGTTGTGGGCGTTCATGATGTCGTTGATATCGCCGGTAAGCCCTAGGGAGAATTCGGTCATGGGAATGATCAGCGCGTTACCGCCGCCAGCCGCCGTCCCTTTGACGTTCATGGTAGGCCCGCCGGATGGTTGACGCAGCGCGCCGCCGACGCTTTTCCCGCGTTTCCCAAGGCCTTCCATCAGACCGACGGATGTGGTGCTTTTCCCTTCACCCAGCGGGGTTGGGGTGATTGCAGTTACTTCGATATACTTACCATCAGGCCTGTTTTGAAGTCTGTTGATGATCTTGAGAAAATCCAGCTTGGCTAGTCTGCCCATGG
>JAJXXI010000438.1 GCA_021781185.1 bacterium | reverse complement strand
CTCGGTTCAGTGAGATTGATGGCCGGCAAGGTTTCCAAACAGCGCGAAGGCTCGGTGACGGCCGCCTGCACTTGCAGCCCGCCGAGGCCCGGAAAAGCGGCGGCATTTCCGTAGAGCGCCTGAACAACGGTCAACGGCTGGCTGCCGTCGCCAATCTGCACGGTGGCGCTTTCCCCATACGTCAGCGTCTGGTTTGTGCCGCCGAGCGTGAAGGTGATTTGGAAACTCTTGACGACGCCATAGGCCGGATCGCCGCCCATGGTGGTGTTGTTCGCCACAAAATCAAGCTGGTTGTTTGTCACCAATCCCATGACGAGGCTCGTAACATTCGTGTAGCCGCCGGTTGTGGCGCTCAGGCCGGCCAACACCGGCGACCACGCGCTGTCATTGAAATTAGTCGTGTCCCAGCCAGGCATTTTCAGACGCGCATCATAGGAGGATCCAATCAAAAGATCTCCCCATTGAATCGGGCCGTAACTTGCCTTCCACGAGCCGTCGCTGACCACCGTCTGCGTGCTGCCATCGGAAAATTGCAAAACGAGCTGCGCCAGAAAGCGCGGGGTCCCACCATAGTTGAGCCGAGTGCCTTTGAATGCCAGATCACTGGCATACCAGCCATCGCCCAGGATCGCCCCCATGGTGTTTGCCCCGGGCTGCACCATGCCGGTGACATCGTAAGTCTGGTAATAAACCCGCTTGGTGAACTGCGTCCAACCCGGCGTGAGGACGTCATTGCCGACTTTCTGCCCGTTCAAGTGCAATTCATACGCGCCCAGCGCCGTGACATAGACCATTGCGCGTGTGACTGTCTTGGCGACTGTGAACTCTTTACGTAAATAGGGCACGGGAACCCGCGCAACATCATTTAGCGCCGGCGTGCCCCACGGCGTGCCGCCGCTGGAGGGCGTTGCCCAAGTGGAGTCATCGTAATTGGTCTGCGTCCAGTTGCCTGCCGGCCATTGCGCCGCCCGCCACGATGTATCCACCGCAATGTTGGAGATGCTGCCCGAAGCAAATTGCACCACCAATCGCCCGATCACACTCGCCGCCTCCTGGGCATCAGTGCTGGTGGCATCCAGTGCCACCACGTTGGTGCCGGCGTGCAACCATGGAGTCACATTAATCCGGGCCGTGGCTTCCCAGCGCGCCGCCGAACCTTCGGGATGGTCGCCGCTCATTGCCGAATTCGTCATTTCCCGCCCGTTCACATAAACGTTGCAGAAATTATCCGCATAAAGCGCCATGACGGCATTGGTGATGGTCTGACCTGCGGGCATGACCACCTGTTTGCGCAACGCCGACTCATAGCCACCTCCCTGCGGCGTCTGCCCTGCATAACTGATCCAGCTCAATCCCGAAGTATTGAACAACGCATTGTCCGCCGCCTGCTGCGGCGTCAGATCGTAAGCCGCATCATAGCCAATCCATTCCGCCGTCCAATTCGTCGGCGACAGCAGTCCCATGGACCAGAATGCATTGGTGCTCCACGCCGACACATTGTTGCCGCCGTCATACACCCGCACCCGCCAATAACATTGCTCCCCGCTCGTCAACGGCAGGCCTTCATATAAAACATCCACCGTCGCCGCGCCGGCAACCTTTCCGCTGTCCCACAAATCTGCCGCCCCCGGGGTTGATCCCACTTGAATTTGATACGCACTTTGAACTTCTCCCCGCGCCAGTCCGTCACTTTGCAACTGCCAGGACAGGCGGGGATTGGCGTCGCCGATGCCCAGTGGATTGGTTCGCAAGGCACACCGCAAATCCCCTGGTGTCAGCGCGGCTTGCGCGTTGACGCTTCCCAGACAGATCACCAGCACAATGACCGCCATCACAATTCCGACAAGCTTTTTTGAAATGTCCATGAAAATAGCGCCAGCGATGTGGCTTTAGAAGACAAACGGCAACGAGTTTGTGGGCAACGAAACCGGGGCACGAAGCCGGGATTTCAAAACAACCTTGAACCTCACCACGGCACTCCCGCGACGGACCCCGAAGCATACGTTGACAGCCACAGTTGTTTCTTATCCTTGTTGTTAAACTCATTAGATTTGGCATTCAACCCTTCCAATTTCTCGGTGTCCGGCTCCAGCCATTTCATATGGCCGGCATGCCCATCCGCGTAGGAAAGCTGCCCAAAATTGCCGTGACGAGAGGACAAAACATTCCGGAACTGCCGGGAATTGTAGGTGAAATACGAACCGCTGGTCCCATCATCCACGGCAAAATAACCGTCATCTATGCTCGTTTTATCCGACGTCGCGCCGGACTGTTCGTCAAAAAAGAACGACGCGTCTGAAGGGCCAGGATTGATGACCGAGACAAATTTGAAATTTTCCTTTTCATTTGGATGAACTTGGGCTCCCTGAGCCAGTCCATTATTATTCCCCATCATACCGTTCAAGGAGTAATTTCGCACGCGACGCCCAATCCCAACACCACTCACCATGGCCACATCTTGATCTCCCGGACACTCATAGATGCTCAGTGCCTTGTTATAGGGCCAAAGCACGCCAGCTTGGATGTTGACGATATTGGTAATCCCGTCGGTCCCAGTTCTGCCGCTCACATCACCCGTGACCCAGGCATCTCCGGCGGCATCATTAATAGGGATGGCATCTTGAAAGTCGCCGGCATAAACCATGGCTGCCAGCGTGAGTTGCTTCAAGTTGTTGATGCAGGAGATGCCCTGCGCTCGTTTCTTGGCTTGGGACAGGGCGGGCAGCAGCATCGCCGCCAGAATGGCGATGATGGCAATAACCACCAGCAATTCGATCAAGGTAAACGCCTTGCGAAACTGGCAACCCGATGGATTCCCCACACTGCTGACTTTCAACTTTTTCATTTTTAATTAAACAATTCTACAAACTAACAGGGTTCTTTCAAAACTGTGGCAGCCGATGTCGGGAGGCCCTAAAATCCTTGCCATCTGAGCCTCGTCACCTCGGCTGCCACGGGGCTTTGAAAACGGCTCCGACTTAGGTTCAGATTTTTGTTGGTCAAATGCCCGGGGACCAGTGTCCCCGGGTCATCTGACATCAACATTTACTCCCCCCATAGACCTCACGGCTGGCGCAACCGGAAGAATCTTTCCGGCGTGCCGGCACTAACCGGGATGGCGTTCGAGAAGGCTCCATTGCCATCCAAGTTGCCGGTCGTGCTGGTGGTCCAGGTAATTGGAGGCGTCAAGTTGGTCGTTGTCAGCCAGGTATAAGCGCTGTTCGGCGTGCCCCCGGTGCCCGTCACAATCAGGTTGCCCCCGGAGACATAGGGCGCGTTGAGCGTGGGTGTCGCAGGCGGAATCACCGGTGGCAGGTTGGCGCCCTGCAACACGATTTCCGAATAACCGGACCACCCGTAGTTCAAAACCCCCTGCGGCGTGAAATCAAATTTCACCGCCGCTACATTACCGGCCAGCAGGCTCTGGCCCATCGGCGGTGCAATCTGCACCTGGTTGGCGCCATGCGTGCCATTTTCAGGCACAAACGGATTGTAACCCACGCTGGCCAGCGGCAGGAACAGCGTCG
>JAJXXI010000621.1 GCA_021781185.1 bacterium | reverse complement strand
CACGGCACGCAGTCCATGAGCGAGGTGACATGGGCGGCAACGGCGACATGCAGTTCCGCCTGCGGGTAGGCCTGTCGCACCATCCAGAGCGCGGGCAACAGATGGACGGTGTCGCCCAGGAAGCCGAGGTCGAGCACCATCACTTTTTTCGCGTCCCGCGTGCGTTCGAGAAAACCACTCGTTAGCTGGACAGGCATGGCCATAGCCTACCGTGAACTTTGGCGGCAACAAGTTGGAACTGTGTTTTCTGCGTTGCCGGGGCCGGGACCACGACGTTTTCACGGTTTCAGCCGATGAATTTAACCGAGTAATTGCCTTTACAAATCTGGCCGGGCTGAACAATTTGCCCGCATCTGCTCATGAAAAATGGCTGCTTGCGTTTGCTCTATTTATCCAATGCCTTCCCGCCGGGAGTCAGCGGACGTTTTCCTTCGTTATGCGCCTCTTCCCATCCGCAGGAAACGCGCATGGCAAACGCGCTTTCCCGGCTCGCCGAGGTGACCACCGTTGGGCTGCTCTCCCGCAAATTGTGGCGGCGGTTGGAGCCGAGGGATGGTTCGCTGGGGCTGGAGCACAAGCTGGTGATTTGGGACCGGAAGCCTGAACTATGGCATCGCTGGCAGTCATGCCGGCAATTGCAGGCATTCTATCTGAAAGAAGTGAGGGAGAATGGCGTGCCGGACGCCGTGCTGGTGCGAAACCTTTCAACCGGTGTTTACAATTATTTTGTCCGTTGGCTGCGCCGACAACCCGAGCGCCCCGCTGTTGTTCAGGTGCTAGCTGACAGCGGTCTGGGCCAGCCGGTCTCAGCGTTCCGGCGGTTGCGGTATAAATTCAAGCCGATGCACTTTTTGGAGGAACAGGCGGTTCATTGGTATGATGCCTGCTTGGGATTTGGCATTGAATCGCGCCGGCATTTCGAGCCGCGCGGGATTCCCTGGCTTTGGATGCCGGCGGCTTACAACTTTTTCTACGAGCCACCGCCCGCCGCGCCCGTGGAGGGACCAATCCGTTTTGGCTATTTTGGCGGTTTGTCGGAGCAGATTGGTGTGCTTTCCATGATTCAGGCATTTTTGGCCTCTGGCGTGCCCGGCAGTTTGCGTGTGTGCGGTTTTGGCGGATTGACTGAAACGGTCAAAAAGCTCGCCACCGAGCACCCCAATTTTTATTTTGACGGTGTCAAAAGCCAGACCGATTGCCTGGCGTGGGCGCAACAATTTGACGTGCTGGTCAATCCCCGCCTTCCGCACTTGGGCTGGGACAATAGTTTTCCGTCGAAACTTTTTGAATTTTCCATGACCGGCAAAGCTATTCTGTCCACCCGAACCTGTGGTGTGGACAAGGTTTTGCTCAAAGAAGGCATTTATCTTGATGCAAACGATCTTGAGAAATCGCTGCGTGAGAAGTTTCGCGAGGTGTCGGAAATGGATCGCAGAGAATTGCGCCGACGGGGCAGCATCATCCGCCAACGAATTGTCAATGAATACAACTGGGATGCGCAGGCGCGTCGGATTGTTGATTTCATTGGCGAAGTGGTGAAATCTCGTCCGGTTGGCGAAAGGAAGTGACGAGCCGCCACGTCGTGAGCACTGGCGACAGATTAATAATTATAGAACCGCCAAAATGACAGATTGAGGGAGACGTTTCGTATGAGCAACATGCCGGCAACCGCTTTAAAAACAAAACTCTCGCTTTCCGTGGGCATCCGTAAAAAATGTCCGTCCATGATTGAATTTCTCCGCAAACTCTGGCAGTTCGCCCGGCCCTTCGCTCCCTCCGCTGGTAACGGCCTGGGGGCATTGGCTGCCGGCCTCGAGATCAGGCATCCCACTGATAATCCTGAATCGCCTGCCACGGCAGGTAGGTGACGCCGTTCCGTTCCTGCCGTTCCGTTCCACCATAGACCACCACGCTCGCCACCTCCGAGTTCGTCTTGTCAAATAGGGCCGCGATTTTGTGATTGCTGGCCGCCCAATCGGAGGCAATCGTTTGTCCAGCCTTGACCTCAACCAGCTTCAAGGTTTTGCCCCCGGACACCAACACATCACATTCCAAACCGGCCTTGTCGCGAAAAAAATAGACGCCGTTGGCTTCGCCTTGGTTGAAGCGTTGCTTGATGATTTCTGAAACCACCCAGGACTCAAAAATTGCCCCCCGCAGCGGATGCCTGTCCAGTTGTGCCGCCTCCCGGATGCCCAACAACCAGCAAGCCAGTCCGGTGTCGTAGAAATGCAGCTTGGGCATTTTGATCAGCCGCTTGGAAACATTCCCATGATAGCTGGGCAGCCGGAAAACAATAAAACTTGCTTCCAGCACCGACGCCCAAGCTTTGGCGGTCGGTTGCGATATGCCACAGTCCGCCGCCAGGGAGGATAAATTGAGCAGTTGCGAAATGCGGCCCGCGCTCAATTGCGCAAATCGCTGGAAAGCCACCAGATCGCCGATGTTTGAAAGGGCGCGGACGTCCCGTTCCAAATACGTTGCCACATACGATGACAGCCAGTCCGGCGGCCCAAGTTTGCGGTCTAAAATTCGCGGGTAGCCACCGGTCAAAAGCGTTTCATTCAGGGTGTTGGGATGCTGGGCAAACTGAACCACTTCATGCCGTGACAACGGCAGCAAATGCAATACAGCCACTCGGCCGGCCAATGACTGGCTGGTGGATGCCAGCACCGAAAGATTGTGCGAGCCGGTTAAAATCCACCGGCCCGGCGTCGGCTCCCGATCAATGATCTCCTGCAAATAGGAGGAAATCTGCGGACAGTTTTGAATTTCATCCAAAATTGCCCCGTGGGGAAATTGCTTGAGGAAGCCCCGTGGATCTTCCAACGCAAAGGCGCGCACGTCCGGGGATTCCAGCGTGGCATAGGGCAAATCGGGAAACACCTTTTGACACAAAGTGGATTTGCCGCTTTGGCGGGGGCCAGTCAAAACGATGGCCGGGAAATTCATGGCCAACATTTTGAGCCGGGGTTCGACATCGCGATCTACCATAACAGGCATCAATATAAACACCCGCCTAATTCAAAGTCAAACTTTGAAACAGGCGTTCAGCACCTTTTGCGGGGTGGCTTACCCCTGATAAATTTCCGCCCCGCCTCCGGCCTATCAAGAGGATATGGTCGCTAACCTATCCATTAAATGCTGCGATCCGTCCGGGGCCAAAACAAAACACTCGCTTTCTGGCGTCGTCCGTAAAAAATGTCCGCAATGATTGAATTTCTCCGCAAACTCTGGCAGTTCGCCCGGCCCTATCGCTGGAGGCTGTTTCTCGGTGTCATCACCGGCATTCTGGCCGGTCTGATGGCCCCGCTGTTCATCGCCGCCGTTACGCTCGTCTCCACGTTGGTGTTCCAGTCGCCCGGCGAAGCGGTCAAGCCTGTCGCCGGGGTGCCGTCGTTCGTTCAACCGTGGCTGGATAACGCCCGGGCCGGTATGGGCAGCGGGTTGCGGGAACATTTTCTTGCGGTAATCCTGCTGGTGGCGACCATTCCGTTGACCATGCTGCTGTCGCGCGTGGTGGGCTATT
>JAJXXI010000647.1 GCA_021781185.1 bacterium | reverse complement strand
GGTGCTGGTGTTGGAAATCGTGAGGGTATTGCCGGAATTATCGAGGGTGAGGTTGAGCGCAGCCAACTGGCTGTATGTGATGCTGCCAGTCATGCCCAACCCGGTCAACGTGGTGCCGCTCAAGGCACCGGTTTTGCTGGTGCTGCCGGCCACATCCGTCACCGTGAGCGTGTCATTGCCGGTTCCGTTGACATTGATGAGGCCATAAATGTTGTCGAGCGAATGGGTGGCATCCCCGAGGTTGATCAGGTTCTGGCCGGCACCGAGGTCAAGGTTGATGGTGCCGGACGGAGCACCGGTCACGTTAAGCGTGTTGTTCTTGGCGTTAAACAGGAGATTGAACGCCGTGAGCCCCTGGAACTGCACACTGCCACCGTTGCCCAGGCCAAAACCGCTGAACAAACCGTTCGAGCTGACATCGCTCAGGGTGCCGGTCCGCGCCGTGGCGCTGCCGGAGTCATCCACATAGACGGTGGTGTTGCTCGTTCCTCCGGTAATGGTGATGTTCGACCGGATTCCGCCCAGACTGCCGCCGCTGCCGTTGGTCGAGCCGATATAAACCGTGGTGCTGCTCCCGTCTGAACTGCCGACGATGCCAATGGCACCCCCTGACGATGGAATCTGAACGGTCATGGTGCCCCCCGTCCCGCTGTTCGTAATCGTATTGGTGCCCGAACCCGCCGTGACGGTGACCGTTCCGCTCCCGGAAGAGGTGATAATGTTGTTCCCCGCGCCGCCGACAATCACGACGCTTCCAGATTCCGCGACACGAATATAGGCCGTGCCACTGCCGTAATCGTAGAAGTGCAAACTTGAACCGGACATGACCGCCGAATTCGCATTGTTCACCGCCGTTGTCACGCCCTGACCAATGGTCACCGTGGTATTTCCGGTGCCGGCAAAATCAATTTCCACCACGCCGGCGAAGGTCTGGGTGCGACCAAAGGCGGTGATAATGACGGTCTGACCGCTGACGACGCCATTGGTGCGAACGCTGGGATCGGCACTGGTGGACGGATCCACGTAATCCGCCGGCTGAATGACAAAGGTCGGATCGCCGCTGCCCGCCCCATAGTTCAGAGTCAGCACGCCGCCCGAAGAATAATTGGCCAACGGCGGCGGTGCCGGCGGAAAGACGAGCGTGCCAAATTCAAACGTGTGCGATTTGGTGATGCTGCCCAGGAAACCGAGGTCAATGGTGACCGAGAGGGTGAGCGAGACGTCACCCGTGCCGCTGTTCACATTGAGGTCGCCCGATGCGCTTAGCCCGATCCCGAAAATATGAATGCTGCCGTCAATATGACCGTGGAAGCCGGCATAATGAATTCCGTTCTGGTAATAGGAGAAAATTTCCACGGAAATATCCGCGCTGATGCCGAAGAAGCTGCCCCCGATGCCAAAGTGGGCGGATGCCGTCAGATCAAAGTCGCCGTTGGAATCAATGAAACCCGAGGCGCTCAACGTCACGATGCCAAAGAGGCTGACCGAGAGCGGACTGCTGGCCGGAATCTCGATTTTGAAGTAACTGCCGGACAAAGTGATGATCAGACTGCCGCTGAAACTCAAACCGAGGATGTTCAGGTTGACATTCGTGACCGCCACCTGCGCGAAGTGCGGCGCTACGGAAATGGTCGTGCCGTCAAAGAACGTCTCCGTCCGCTGCACGCTGGTGGTGTTCAGCCGCAGCTCGAAATTGCCGCTCAGGCTGAACAGCGGCAGGCTGAGCGGCGTGCTCAGGCTGAGGGCGAGATCCAGGGCAATGCCGGGGGAACTGTCAAAGTAGATGGCGGCGAAGCCCCGCAGGCCGAGACCAAACCCGAACAGCGAAAGCTGGCCGTTGATATAAACGACAATCTTTGTGTTGGTCACGGTCAATTCAAACGCTCCCTTGAGGGTGACAATGCCGACGATGTTCAACTGGCCGCCAATGAAGAGGCGGAAGGTGGAGCCCGGAAGCGAGACGCTCGCGCTGCCGGTGACATTGCCGCTGGCATTGACGGTGAACCGCTGGATCGTGACCGCCGCGCTGCCGGTGTTGATTTCCGCCTGCATTGTCCCGCTGAAATTCAATGAAGAACTGCCTGCATTGATGCTCATCGTCAGCACGCCCGCCAAGCCGGCGGAACTGATCGTGAGCGCGCCATTCACCGTCAAGGTCCCCAGCGGTGCCAGCGCCATCGTGCCGGTCAACTGCATCTGGAAGCCGGTCGAGTCAATCTGGATGCGGAACGCACCCGTCTCGTGGAACGTGCCCAGCAAGGTCAACTGGCCGCTGCCGGCGATGACCACATAGGGTCCTGCCACCCCGGGGCTGCCATCAAGATTCGGCGGCCCGGCTGGAATCGTCACCGTGGCCGTGGAGACATACGGCTTCAGAAGATCCGGCACGGTATAGACCACCGCCGCCCCAAAGGTGTTGATGTCGAGCGTCAGTGAGGCGTCAAACGAGGTGTTCGGCACCCCGGCCAGCGCGCCCGCCGCAGTCAGGTGGATGTAGGCCGCGAATCCAGGCCCGGACGGGTTGGTGGTGGAACTGTAGGAAATATAAAGCAGACCCGTGGCGCTGAACCTCATCAGCGGACTGCTGACCGGGCCCAAATCAAGCTCGCTGTTCACAAAGAACGTCAAATCGTTCTGCGTCACCTTGAAATCCAGCGCGCCGCTCACCCGGAAGACATGGAAGTTGTTCAGGGTCAGATCCGCCACGCCGCCGATCTGCAATTCAAAGCTGGTTGGGGCCAGGGTGAAGGTCTTTTGCACCGTGACCTGTCCACCAGATGTGCCGGTGCCCGAAGAAGGCGTGGTCACCGTCGGTGCCGTGACCGTGGTGGCCGGCGGCGCGTTCTTAAAAAGCGTCACATTCACCGGACTGGCCGTGGTGTTCAAGTCAATCTCCGCTGCGCCGTGCGCGGAAAATTCCATGCCGGACGGCAGTTTCAGGTCCATGTCAAACTGGCCGTAGATGACACCCCAAATCTGGATCGTTCCCCCGCTGTTGTTGATGACAATGTCCCCCGCCACTTCCGCGACCTGGCCAATGGCCGGGCTGGTAATGGTCAGGAAGCCGCTGAATTCCACTTCAAAACTCGTCGCGGAGAAGGTCAGTGACAAGGTGCCGGTGACCTTGAAACCCACCAGACCGTCAACATTGCAGACGGCACCGCCGTCCACCGTGATGTTGAAGTAGGTGGCCGGCGTGGCGGCCGTGGGCGTCACCAAATTGTGATTGGCGTCCAGGAACTGGAAGGAAAGGGTTCCATAGACCGAATAAATCGGGTTTGTGCCCGGCATGTCCACCAGGAACAAAAATTTGCCCTGGCCCGCCTGCACCTGGGACAGGTCGGCAAAGAGATAGCCTTTGACCGTCAGCGAATTCCCGAACGTGAAGTTGCCGTTGATGAGGAGTTTGACCCCGACCGAGCCGTCCGAGTTGGTCACCAGACCAATCGTCAGATCAATGTCCGCCCGGAAGGCATTGGTCGAAAGATAGGCGTCAAAGAGCGTCGCGCCGGCATGAATCTCAATCGGCGGCG
>JAJXXI010000637.1 GCA_021781185.1 bacterium | reverse complement strand
AGCGGCACGAACGCCTTGCCCGGCAACCCGAGCTTGCGCATGATCTTGTCCATCACAAACGCCGCCCGCGACAAATAGCCGGTGTCCTCAAGCAGCGACAGCGCAAAAAACAGGATGCAAATTTGCGGCAGAAAAATGAGGATGCCGCCGACACCGGCAATGACGCCGTTGACCAGCAGACTTTGCAAGTCGCCTTCCGCCATGTGTGCGCTCACCCAGTTGCCAATGGCGGTGAAGCCGTGGTCAATGAGTTCCATGGGAATCTGCGCCACCCAGAAAATAAGCGCAAACAGGGCCACCATCACGAGGTTAAAGACAATCACCCCGGTGACGGGATGGGTGAAATATTCATCGAGCTTTTCCGTCCAGGCCGAGCGCTGGACGATGACCGGATCCATGACGCGCGTGGAGATTTGCTCCGTCCATTCGTAGCGCGCCTGAAATGTGCAGCCGGTGCAACTGCCGCAGTTTGGCTGGCAATGCTCCACCGCCTCGGGCATCGCGCCGGAGACCAGGCGGTTCAATTCCTTTTTCAGCGCGTCAATGCCTTCGCCGTTGCGGGCGGACACGGGCACGACGGCGCACCCCAGTTCGGCGCGCAGCTTCTCCACATCAATGCGGATCCCGTCGCGATACGCCATGTCCATCATGTTCAAGGCCACGATGACGGGGCATTTCAGTTCCAACACCTGGCTGACCAGAAAAAGGTTTCGTTCGAGATTGGTTGCGTCCACCACCACCAGCGCAGCATCGGGCGCGGTGTGATCCAATTTTCCCTGGAGCGCATCGGCGGCAAGTTTTTCATCCGGCGATTTGCTGTCGAGGCTGTAAAGGCCGGGCAAATCCACCACCACAATCTGCCGGGGCAGATACATGCGTCCGACCTTGCGCTCGACGGTGGTGCCGGGAAAATTCGCCGTCTTGGCGCGCAAGCCGGTGAGCGCATTGAACAAGGTGGTCTTGCCCGCGTTCGGATTGCCGACCAGTGCCAGGGTGAAGGCGTGGTGATGATGCGGATGGCCGGCGGTCGTGTCCGGAGTTGCGGGCGTTGCGCTCATGCGCAGTTATCTTCGCGCATGGCGCAGTGACCCGGTTGACAGACTTCAACCTGAACCCGCATGGCCAGTTCGGCGGAGATTCCGAGGCGTGAACCGAAAATTTTCAAGATCAGCGGATCGCCGGCACGCACGAGTTCCAGACGGCGGCCCACGCAAACCCCCAGCGTCTTGAGACGCGCGGTATCCTCATCATCCGTGCTGACACTGCGCACCACGGCGCAAACGCGCGGCGGCAGGGCATCAAGCCGGACCAACGGAGTGGATTGTCCAATAGTTGCCACAACGATAACAAAATAAACCTTCCGGCCCTTAAGTCAATCACTCCGCCCACGGAGCTTGACGACATTACGCTTCGATAATCGTGCCGGATTCAAAGCATGACACCACCAAAGTCTAGTCCAAGCCCCAGGCGGCGGCTGCCGTTGGCTTGCGATTTGTTGTCGGCCGATTGCGGTGGCGGGCGCAAAGCCGGTTGAAAACCGCCGCTGGTTGCGGCAAGCTGGCGGCATGAAATATTTAAGTTTGCTTTCGCTGCCGCTGGCCGCACTGCTGTTCGCCGGCTGCGGCAAGGCCAGCCCGTCCGCGCCCGCAAAAGTTGCAGAGGTTCACGGGTATTTGGATCATGCGCAGCCGAAGTTGCGCACGATGAAAATTTATCTCGGCGCAGAGACGCTCGATGCCGAACTGGCGTTAAGTGATCAGGAAATAGAAACCGGGATGATGTTCCGCACGAACATTCTGGAGACGGATGCGATGCTGTTCGATCTCCGGTATCCGCAAAGGGCCGGTTTCTGGATGAAAAACTGCCCGGAGTCCATTTCCGTCGCCTACATTACCACGGACGGCGTCATCCAGGAAATTCATCACCTCGAAAAGGAGGATACCAACACCGTGTTCTCCGCGCGCAATGACATCGTGTTCGCTTTGGAAACCAAGGACGGCTGGTTTGGCCGGCACCACATTGGCACTGGCACGCTCGTCACCACGGAAAGAGGTTCGTTGGCGAATACTTTCTTACGCCGGCAATAGGTTGTTGAATATTTCCACGGCCATTCTGTTTGCGAAATTTGCGTTCTGGCTTACGCTGGGACGCCATGCTGACGCTTGAACAACTTGCCGGATTGCTCGAATCAAATCGCGCCGCCGCTGCCGCCCGCGTGAAGGAATTTTCCATCGGCGGCAAAGACTTTCCGTTCAATTCCCGGCCCGCCGTCATGGGCGTGGTCAACCTTTCCGCCGATTCGTGGTATCGCGAGAGCGTCTGTCTTACCGCCGAAGCCGCAGTGCAACGCGGAAAAGTCCTGGCCGCGCAGGGCGCGCAGATCATTGATGTCGGCGCGGAATCCACTCTCGCTCATGCAGCGCGCGTGGGCGATGCCAGACAAAAATCCAAGCTGATTCCGGTCATCCGGGGGTTGCGCGCGGAGAACATTCTGGTTTCAGTTGAAACATATTCACCCGCCGTCACCCAGGCCTCGCTCGAAGCCGGCGCGAACATCCTGAACCTCACCGGCACGAAAGCTTCGGCCGAGATTTTCAAAATGGTCGCCGCGCACGATGCCGCTGTGATTATTTGCTGCGTGGCCGGAAACAATGTGCGCGAGGTTGGTGATTTTGACTTGTCCTCAAATCCGATTCCCTTGCTGCGCGATTTCTTTGCCCGACAGATTGAGGCCGCCCAACGCAACGGCGTGGGAAAAATATTCCTCGATCCGGGCTTGGGCTTTTATTACCGCAATTTAAAGGACAGCGAGGTCCGTGTGAGGCATCAGATGAACATTTTTCTGAACACGTTCCGGCTGCGGGAACTGGGCTTTCCCATCTGCCATGCGCTGCCGCACGCGTTTGAATTTTTCGGCGAGGAAGTCCGCTGCGCCGAGCCATTTTTTGCGGTGTTGGCGGCGCTGGGGAAAACAGATTTATTCCGCACCCACGAGGTCCCGCGCATCAAGGCGGTGCTGGACACAATGAATATCTGGCAGGGCTGACCGGCCGGCTTTTTGATTCAGACGGCGCGGGGCGGGCCCTGCCTGCTTTTCGGCAAAGAAACACGCCCTCTTCCGACGATGCAGCGATCCATTGTCCGCAGACTTCCAATCCGTTCCGCTCCAGCGACCGGGCGACACGCTCCGGCGTGTAGCGATAGGAGAAAAAGAGCCGGATGGCTTCTCCCCGCATAAAAGAAAAATCCTGACCGCTCACTCTGAGCCGGCGGGTGCGGACGAAATGAAAGTGGGCCACCACCCGAAGCAATCCCCGGCCACCGGTTTCGATGGCGAACTGCAACCGGCCATCGCCCGACTCAACCCCTAGGTCGAACAGAAACGCCAGCAGCCAGTCACGCGTGAGCGGATTGTCATATTGCGGAAGAATTGTTTTCATGCCGGCGGCATAATCGTTTCCCGGAGAAAGGTTGGCGCTGAACAACAAAAAATCCTGGGGGCGCAGAAGCGAGATGAGTTTCGGCAAAATCTGAT
>JAJXXI010000250.1 GCA_021781185.1 bacterium | reverse complement strand
TGATCACGAATTTTGCCTCCGCATCCTTGGCACGGCTGTTGCCCAGCCCCGGCGACACGGCGTTCAAGATCGGCGACATGAAGGCGAAAATCGGCACATCCCACAACAGCCCGTCGCGCAACTGCACCCGCCCGTAGCCATTCCAGGAATGCCAGTCCGAGGAGTTTGCCCGCGTCACCGTCACGGTTCCGGCCAATGCCCCTTCCAGCCGGTTCGTCGGCGACCACAGCGCCAGGCCCATGCGCTGGAGATCCACGTTCGTGCCGGCGGCATCAAAACTGAAGTCGGTGCCCACGATTTCCGGCCGCAGGTCAAAGGTCGCCCAGCCCCGCGCTTCGCCGCCGTAACATTCGGACACGACATTGGTCAGGATGAGATTATGGTTCCACCAGTGAATCCGCCCGGCGATGGACGGCGTTTCAAATTTCCGCCAGCGAAAATGCGCCGTGCCCACGATGTCCACCCACAGGTCTGCATCGTCCTGCACCACGTCGCCGTTTTTTTGTTTCAGCGGAATGCAGCCCGCCACGCGGGCCGTCGGAATGTCCAGAAACTCGTAAGGTTCCATGTCCGCAGCCGTCTTGGGGCCAATCGCCCGGCCCACCACCATCGGCTCCAGCCGCCCGGCCCCGCCTTCGATGAACAAGCGCTCTCCCTTCAGGTCCAGAATCACCCGGTCGGCGCCGAAGGTCTGCGATCCCCCGGCACGCGCCAGCCGGGGCTGCAAAAAATCCACGGTGAAATTGGTGTAAAATACGGCGCTAGTGACAGAATCCACCGTCTGCCCCCGCACGGCGAAATTCGTCAGCGCCACGCGCCCCGTGGCCGTGAGGCGGTTCAACGTCCGCAAATTACCGCTGACATCAAGCGCCAGATGCAATGGCTGCGGCAGGCTGACCAGTTCAAATCCATGCAGCGCGTTGGGGGTTTTCAAAAACGGCCGCACGCTGGCCGCATCCACCTGGCCGGCAAGCCGGCCGTGGAAATTTTTCGTGGCCTCGCTTTCCTGGCCGCTCAACTCCAGCTTCGTTCGTCCCTGCGCCACCGTCAGATCCGAAAGCTCCCAGAGCAGGTCGGCATAGCTGAAACGCGCCCGCACCCGGTCGAGCGCCACGCCGGCCGCGATCGCATTGGTGAAAGCCACGTCGCCGCGCACCTGGAGCGACGACTCCATGCGTTCGCGCCAGTCATTCACGGCATTCGTCCACACCGGCAACCTTACCGCTCCAGCGGCGTGAATCACCGGCGGATGGCTCCAAGTAACCTGCGCCAGTTGGCGGCGCGCCGGTTCAGGCAGCCAGGGGTCGAGGATGCTCAGGTTGAAATCTGAATCATTGGTAAAGGTCAGGGTTCGCGCCGGCACATCCAGCACGGCGCTGGCCGCCAGTTGGCCGCCTTCCAATTGGGCGGACAGGTTGCTGATCGTCAGCGTCGGTGCCGACCACGTGCCGTTGCAGCGGACGGCCTCTCCGCGGAATTGCGGCGAGTGCAGTTCGGCCAGCCGCACGGACCATCCAAGACGAAACGGTTCCAGGTTGGTCCAGAACCCCCGGTCCGCCGGGAGACTCGGCGGCGGGCTGGCCGGAGCGGTGAGAGCGGCCTGAGCCTGAATGCCATGCGTCACAAACCGCGGCGTCCGGATGCTTTCGGCGACAAGGTTGGTCACCGCCAGCGTCGGCGCGCTCCAGACCCCGGCGCAGGCGATGCCGGTGCCGTTCAACTGCGGCGAGTTCAGCCTGTCCAGATGCACGAGCCACGTCAGGCGGAACGGCTGCAGGTTGGTCCAGAAGCCCCACGCGGCCGCCTCGTTGGTCACCGCGCTGACCGGCGCAGTGAGGCTGGCATCCGTCTGAAAACCGTGCGCGGAAAGCCACGGTGTAGATACGCCTTCCGCCGCAGCCCGCAGCCGGACCAGAATGGAATGCACGTTGCGGGCATCGCCGGTCACCGACAGTCGTAAACGGGGCTGGCCCTGAAAATGAATCCGCCGGAGCTTGTCGGCAAAAATGTTGAGCGAGGCGATGAGCGAGCCCCGGTCAGTCTTGGGTCCGCTGAAGGTTTTCCAGTGGCGCACCTCGGAGGCGTGCGCCACCTCGCCGCTGATGGCAATTTGCGCCCCGGCAAAATCCGCGCGGAAATTATCCAGCGACCAGGTGTCGTGGACGCCAAACCGCAGCTCGGTCTGGAGGTTCGTCAGCAGGAGGGAATTGGTCGGCGACAATGGCAGTGTGAAGCGACCGTCGCGCACGACCAGTCCGTTCAGTTCCAGCCGGCGCTGGCGAAAGAGCGCGGGCCAGTCCAGTTCCAGTTGCACGAACCGGGCGGCGAGGGACGCCTGGTTGTCCGCCCCGGCCTGGCCGACGCGGACATTTTCCGCCACAAAGCCGCGGACGAGATTCAGGCGCATCCGGGAAAATTCCAGCTCCACGCCGTGCTCGCGCAAGGTGGCAACGAGACGGGTTTTCAGGAAATCCGGCAGGCCGACCCGGTTGCACCAGAGGAACAGGCAGATGACCGCAAGCACCAGCAGCCATGCGGTAATGCGAACGCAACGGAAGGCGATGCGGCATTGGCGCCAGAATCCGGGCATATCACGGAGTATTGGGCGGGATGGTCAGGTAACTCGAGATAAATTGGTAAATCACCGCCGGGAAAACAAACGCCCAGCGTTCGCCATCCAAGGTCACCGCCGCCAGCGCGGTCTGGGCCTGCGGCAGTTCCAGTCCGAAATCCAGGCTCAGCTTCTCGCCGGACTTCAGTTCGATGGTGAGGGACAGGTTGTCCGGGTTCAGGCCGTATTTTTCCGGCGCAGTGATGTTGCAGCCCACCCAGCCCATGGCCGTCAAATCACCCAGCCGGTGCATGGTTTCCTCGATGGCGGGCGGATTGATGATGCCCTGGCCGACGGCCAACGTCCATTTGTCCGTGCCGGTGCGGATCATCACACGGGTTTTGCCGTTCTGACGCAGCGTGACCTGCGCGACATTCGTCTCGGAAAAATTCCAGATGTGGCGATCACGAAATTCCCAGCCGTGCTCCGGCAGCCGCGCGAAATCCTCCGGCCGGATGGCATAGACAAAGTCCTCGTCGGCGCGCTTCACAAACACCCGGTTCGTTTCCGTGGAGCCAAACAGAAGCTGCGCGAGCACGTCGTTGGTGTCGCCGGCTTTGCCGCGCAGAATGATCTGCCGCGACGGGGTCGCCAGCCCGAAGCCCGCAAGATCCGCCGGGGTGACAACATCCTTCACAAATTCGGAGACGCGCAGGCCCGCGAGCAGCTTGAGAAAACTCTGGACGTTTTCCGTGTCGGCGGGAAATTTCTCGCCCGCCACAACCCAATCATTGGAACCGCGTTGTTGCAAGGTAAAGGGATCCGGTCCCTGCACCACGATTTCCGCCACCGGGGCGGTAAGTGAGAGCAGGTAGGGATCGCGGAAATCATTCACGGTGGCACGCCAGGGAGTGAAGATGTCTTTGTCCGCCGTCATGACGGAATTCCAGCCTTCGCGCCGGACGTAAACCTGCGCGGAGTTGGTGGGGAGGC
>JAJXXI010000120.1 GCA_021781185.1 bacterium | reverse complement strand
CCTGTCCGCCGCAAGCTTCACGAAAATTTCATCCGGCAAAACCTGAACAATTTCACCAATGAACCAAATGTTATTCAGTTCACGAGCGCCGAATTCACCGGCCCGCTGGCGTTTGAACAGTTCTGGCTGGATACGGTGGAAGCTTGGGAAAATGAGACAAAATTTCATCCGCTCATCGCACTCGCCGCCACGAAAGACGTGCAGGACGCCATTCTCGCCGATCCAAAGCGCGCGGCGGTTGTGGACGTGATTTGTTTCCGTTACTGGTGGCAGACGGACAAGGGCTTGTTTGCACCCAAAGGCGGGCAGAATCTTTCGCCGCGCCAATTTGAACGCAAGTGGAACGGCGGCACGCCCACTGATGAGAACCTTGCCGCGATGGCGGCGGAATATCGGCCGCGCTTTCCTGACAAGGTGGTGATCGCCTCGGGGGAGGATGAAAAACTGCACTGTTCCTGGGCGTTTCTCTGCGCGGGCGGTTCCATGCCGGATTTGCCGGCGACGACGGATGCCGGTTTGCTTGCCGCAATTCCGGTGATGCAACCGTGGACTGAAGCGTCAGGACCAAACCGTTGGGCGCTGCGCGAGCCGGGAAGGCAAATCCTGATATATTCCGGCGACCAGGCACCTGCTGAACTGGATTTGTCGGCTGAGTCGGGGACTTTTCGCGTAAACGTGGTGGATCCCCAGACGGGCAGAGTCACACCGGGCGAAACTGTTCAGGCGGGTAAAAAAGTGAAATGTCCCGCTGGAGCTGTGGTGTGGCTGGTGAAGGAATAGAGGATGAACAAACACAAGATTTTTGGCATGGGATGGAAATGCGACGCCGTCGTTGCGTTTCGCCGGCTCATTCCAAAATCGGCTTTATTTGGGCTGGCGGTTTTGCTGATGGGATATGCATTCCCGACAAACGCTGGTGAGGCCACGGTCGAACAATGGGGTGTTTACGAAGTCGCTCTCAGCGGGCCGACCAACGGCAACCCGTTCACGGATGTGCAATTCTCCGCGCGGTTTTCTCAGGGCGCCGTGTCCATTGTGGCGAATGGCTTTTACGACGGCGACGGGATTTATCGCGTTCGGTTCATGCCGGAGACACAAGGCAAATGGCATTATGCCACCGAAAGTTCCAGCCCGGGATTGGACGGCATGACGGGTGAATTTACCGTCACGCCGCCTGGTGCCAAGGATCACGGTCCGGTGCGCGTGGCCCACACGTATCATTTTGCCAATGCGGATGGCACGCCCTACGAGGAACTCGGCACGACGTGTTATGTCTGGGAATGGCAGCCTGAAGCCTTGCAGGAAGAGACGTTGAGAACGCTCGCGTCGGCACCGTTCAACAAAATTCGTTTCTGTGTTTTTCCGAAGCGCTATCAATGGAACACCAACGAGCCGATCTTGTATCCGTATGTGAGCAAAGACGGGCTTGCGACCACGACGAACTGGGATTTCGCCCGTTTCAACCCGAAATACTTCCAACACCTCGAACAGCGCGTTGCCGATTTGCAGAAACTCGGCATCGAGGCGGACATCATTCTTTTCCATCCCTACGATGGCGGCCATTGGGGCTTTGACCGCATGCCGTCGGAAGCGGATGACCGCTATCTCCATTACGTCGTCGCGCGGCTGGCGGCGTATCGCAACGTCTGGTGGTCGCTCGCCAACGAATGGGATTTTATGAGGCACAAAAAGGAATCCGACTTTGTGCGTTTCGGTGAAATCGTGGCGCATGACGATCCATATCATCATCTGCTTTCGATCCACAATGGCTCGCTCGTTTTCAATGACACGCTGCCATTCATCACCCATGCGAGCATCCAGAACGGGCTGGCCGTGGAAAGCCCGGCCAATGCGGAACTTTATCGCGATGTCTATCGCAAGCCGGTGGTTTATGACGAGGTGCAATACGAGGGCAACATTGAAAGCCGTTGGGGTCAACTTTCCGCAGAGGAAATGGTCTTTCGTTTTTGGAACGCCACCGTTGCCGGCACCTATTGCGGCCACGGTGAAACCTTCAAAAGTGATGACCAGGTTCTCTGGTGGTCCAAAGGCGGCGTGCTCAAGGGCCGAAGTCCCGCGCGGCTCGCCTTTTTGAAAAGAATTCTCGCCACTGCACCGGCGGAGGGCATTGACCCGGTTGACAGATGGCAGCGTCCCGAATATGGCGGCCAGCCGGGCAGGTATTATCTTGTCTATCTTGGTAAAGAAACGCCGGCCTCCTGGAAATTTCAGCTGCCCAAACCGCCGCAGTCCAAGGGCCATCCGCCGGACGGAGAGCAGTTCAAGGCCGACGTGCTGGACACCTGGAACATGACCATCACGCCGGTTCCGGGCGTGTTCACGCTCAAGAAGCTGGATAATTATACTTACGGCGACGTGAACAACCGTTCCATCCCGCTGCCCGGCCGGCCTTACATGGCGATTCGGATTGAGCGGGTGAAATACTGATTTTATATCCTGACAGCATGAAAAGAATTATGCCATTCCTGATTGCCGCACTTTTGGTCGCCGGCTGGATTTATGTCGCCGCTGCGGAAACGGTTTCCATCGTCATTCCCACCAATGCCGCGCCGCGCCTGCAATTCGGCGCGCAACAGTTGGCGGAAGCGCTCCAGACGGTCAAATTGGACTCGACGATTGTTGCTTCGGACGGCGGGTCGAACCGGAAGATTTATCTGGTGGAGCAACCGGCTGCGAACATCCAGCCCGAGGGATTCATGATTTCTCAAGCCGTGCATCCGCAGGACGAAATGGTTTTGGCGGGCGACGATTCCGGTTTGCTTTACGGTTGTTTGGAACTGGCCAGCCGCATTCGTGACGTCGGCCGGCTTCCACAGAATTTGAATTTTCACGACGCACCGGCCATGAAACTGCGCGGCACCTGCATCGGTTTGCAGAAGACTTACATTCTCCCGGGGCGGCATGTTTACGAATATCCCATCACGCCAAAGTTGTTCCCCTGGTTTTACGACAAACAAATGTGGAAGGAGTATCTGGATTTCCTGGTGAAAAACCGCCTGAACACGCTCTATCTCTGGAGTGGTCATCCGTTCGCGTCGCTTGTGCGGCTAAAGGAATATCCCTACGCAGTCGAGGTGCCTGAAGACATTTTCCAGCAGAACCAGGAAATGTATCACTGGCTCGCGGCAGAGTGTGACAAGCGCGGCATCTGGTTGGTGCAGATGTTTTACAACATTCTCGTCTCCAAGCCGTTTGCCGAGACGAATCACATTTCCACGCAGCTGTCAACGCCCACCCCGCTCACGGCGGATTACACGCGCAAGTCCATCGCCAAGTTCGTGAAGGATTATCCAAACGTCGGGCTGATGGTCTGTCTGGGGGAGGCGCTGCGGGGAACGCCGAACCAATTGGAATGGTGCACCAACGTGATTTTGCCGGGCGTGCTGGACGGCATGAAGGAAGCCGGCTTGAAAACGGAACCGCCGGTTGTCATCCGCACGCACGCGATGAATCCCTATGTGATCATGCCGGCAGCGTTCAAGGTTTATACGAACCTGTGGACGGAGACGAAATATAACGGCGAATC
>JAJXXI010000508.1 GCA_021781185.1 bacterium | reverse complement strand
GGCAGATTTGCTGATAGGTGCCGAGCGCGAGCAGCGGCCACGCGTTGCGATACATGTCGTATTTCAGGTAGAACACCTTCGGAAAACCGGTGCCGGTCGTCTCATGTTCCGTCCAGGAACCATCTGGATTCTGCGTGCGGCAGAGATATTCAATGCCGCGTTTGAGGGCGGGATTTTCCGGGTCGTCAAAAGCGCACAAGCCCATGACGGCCCAGGCGGTTTGCGAGGCGGTGCTGGGACCCTGGCCTTTGAAAACCGGGTCGTCATAGGTGTTGCAGCGTTCGCCCCAGCCGCCGTCCTCGTGCTGGACGCTTTCCAACCACTCGCGACCGCGTTGCAGCCACGGCTCGTTCATGTTCAATTTGAGCGCCCGCATGCCACGCAGCACCTGCCAGGTGCCGTAAATGTAATTCACCCCCCAGCGTCCATACCACGAACCGTCTTCCTCCTGCTGCGCCTTGACGTAGTCCAGCGCATCCTTGACCTGATGATGGCCGAGGCTCCAGCCTTCATAACCGAGCAGTTCGAGAATGCGCGCCGTGATGTCAGCGCACTCGGGGTCCAGCATGGCGTTGTGGTCGGCAAAGGGAACCTTTTCGAGAATGTTCTTGGTGCAATCCTTGTCGAAGGCCGCCCAGCCACCGTCTTTGCACTGGAAAGTCATCATCCATTTCAGGCCGCGATGGAAGCACTCGTCGCGCTGCTGCGGATTGTCCGTGGGAATCAAGCGCAGCGCGAGCAACACCATGGCGGTGTCATCCACGTCGGGATTCCATTTGTTTGCATATTCAAACACCCAGCCGCTCGGCTCGACCTTGGCGGGATTTTTATGAATCCAGTCGCCGGCAAAACGAATCTCCTTTTCCATCAACCACCCGGCGGCGCGTTTCAGCTTGGGATGATCGGCGGGAACGCCGGATTCGCGCAGGCAGATGGAGACGATGGCGGTGTCCCAGACCGGCGAGAAACAGGGCTCGATGCGCACGCTGTCCGTAGTTTCGTGCTCCAGTTTTTTCAGCTCATGCGCCGCCCGCACGACCTGCGGATGATCATCGGGATACCCCAGTGCCTTGAGGGCGATGAGCGCGTTGAGCATCGCGGGGAAAATCGCGGCCAGGCCGTCGCTGCCCTCAAAGCGTTCCAGCATCCATTGCTCGCATTTCCTGAGCGCCATTTTGCGGAACGGATGGATGCCGTGTTCGGCAAACCATTCGGCCAGCTTGTGCAGGCGGTCGAGCCACAGGAAGAAATTGCGGAAGGATATTTTTTCCGGGTCGGGTGCGAGTGCGAGGTCGCGTTCGTGGATGCCCTCGGGATACAGCTCGTCCAGCGTCACCTTCACCGGGCGCGTGGGCTTGAAATGGTTGATGATGGCCAGCGGCACGATCATGCCGCGCGACCAGTTGCTCATGTCCCAGAAGTTCACATGAAACCATTTGCCGATGAGGAGCACCTCGCACGGAATCGTCGGGACGTATTCCCACGGAAAGAGTCCGATCAGCGCGAGATACAGCTTGGAAAACGTGTTCATGCGGGGCACGCCGCCGAAATGCAGCGCCACTTCGCGCGCCTTCAGCAGGCGCGGGTCGGTGACCGGCACGCCGGCGAGTTTGAGGGCGAGGTAGGCCTTGATCGTGGCATTCACTTCCGACGGCCCACCGTGGTAGATGTTCCAACCTCCGTCCGGCAACTGCATCGAGAAGAGATGGTTCACCGCCTTGCGCTGCCATTGCGGATCCACTTTTCCATTCCAGTGATGATACGCCACCGTGTCCGAAACCAGCGTGGAATCTACGATCAATTCCCCGACCCAGAAGCCTTCCGTTTTTTGTTCGGACAGCAAGAAATCCTGCGACCGCTTTAATGTGGTCTGCAGCTTGGAGCTGAAATCATCTGGCAACGGGGCGGCCGGCACCTGGGCGGCCGGGTTTACCCGTGAATCGCTATCGGTCAACACGCGCATACTCTGCGAATTTAGGAAAAAAGTGTAAAGAATTTCCTCCATCCACGGCCGGCGCGAATGTGGTCAACGTCACTTTTTGTGACGTCTGACAAGAATGAACAGAAAACATCCTCCCCGGATTTTGAGCGGCCCGTGGTCCTGCCAGAGGAACGCAGGTTAATTCAACTGCGGCGGCCGCGGAGTGAAGATTTTCAAGCTCAGTCCTCCGGCATTGGCGCTGCCGTTGAAGACGGAAAGATAGAAGTATTTGGCCACGGTGTCGTAAGCTGGCAACAACGAGAAATCCGTCCAGTCGCGGAAAAGCGGCGGCAGCATTCGCATGGAGCCGTCACCGCTGGCGGAAGCCTTGAGCAGCTTGAAGGCGGCGCGCATGGTTTCACGCTGATTTTCGTAGCTGAACAGTCCGCCACCGGTGCCGCCGATCTGCGCCGCCGCCTCGGCAATGCCGGGCGACTCGCGGAGCGGTTTGACCGAACCCTCGCTGCTGCGGAGGAATTCCTCAAGGATGCCGACATCCTTGCTGATGGCCACATAGCCGCTGCTGGACGAGAGGTAAAGGTAACTGGACGGTGCGGGGTCGGCTCCCGGAATCCGCCGGGTGCGCTGGGCGATGCTGTAAATTTTATGGCCGCGATAATCACGGGGGGCCGGGGCACCGGCTTGCGGCGCGGTCAGCGACATGAGCGTTTTAATGCCGTTGATCGCCTGGTCCGCATTGTTAACGGCGATGAGGTAAAGCGCGGGCGGACTGGACTCATCGGCCAGGGAATCACCTGCGGGCGGTTTTTCATAGGAGATGATGTCATCGCCAAGATTGTTGAACAGGGCAGTGCGGAGGTCGAAGCCCGGGTCTTTTTGTTGGGCAAGCGTGTTGGCCATGTCAATCACCGCGTTCAAGCTGGCCAGATATTGCGGCGAGATGTTGGCGATCATCTTTTGCAGGTCCGCCCAGGTTTGCCGTCCGTCCAGCCGGATACGCGTGAACTTGGTGGCGCTGGCCGGAACAAAGGCGGGGATGCCGGCCTCCTTCGGGGCGATGGCGAGCATTTTCAGCAGTCCGGTGCGGGTGCTTTCCGGTGCAGACAGATGCATGGTCACCGTTGAGCCGTCGGGCTGTTCGCGCACGGCGAAACTGGCGGATTTCAGCTTGTCCAAGCCGGCGGCCGCCAAGATCTTGGCGGTGTTCATCCGGGGCATGAACGAAGGGGCGTCGGAATCAGCGTCGTCATCCGGAACGGTGGCGAGCATGCCGAAAAATTTGCTGCCGTTGAACCAGCCGTAATACAACGGCGAATTGTGGAACTGCGAAATCCGGTCGGCGGCAAAATTGGCGTCATCCGCAATGGCCGGGGCGCTGCCTCCGGTCAGGTGGGCGGCGACCGCCTCCACCGCCTTGGCGGAGTTGCCCGCGACCAGGAGCGATTGATACTGGGTGAAATAAATCGCACCCGGTTTCGCAGGCTTGGGTTCCCTGCCAATTTCCGAGACGGGCGTGCGTTGGGGGAGAATGCCGGAAAAATCATTGCTCGCCAGTGGCACGACGGTGAAGTCCAGTCCGTGTATCGTCTGCTGGCGGAGCGTGCGG
>JAJXXI010000751.1 GCA_021781185.1 bacterium | reverse complement strand
TGGAACGTTTAACATGAATCAGTTGAGTGCGGGCCAAGGCTTTATTGGATTCTCTGCCGGTCAGATTAGTGGTTATGACAACATCACCATCTCAGGGACGTTGCCGGCGGTCATCGCGCCCTACTTTGCGACGGACATAACTCCGCTCCGGTCGGAAGTGACCACGGGGCAGCCGTGGACCTTGTCCGTTGATGCCAGGGGCACGCCTTTGAACTATCAGTGGTATAACCAGAATGGTCCGATCGTCGGAGCAAACACCAACAGTTACACGTTCAATGCCGTGGCCGGTCTCAATACCTACTATTGCATCGTCACCAACACCGCCGGAACCTTATATAGTTCCAGTGCGGCGGTGTTGAGTGCCACAAACCTGGTCACGGTCAATAACTTCAGCTTTGAAAATGGATCTACTCCCGCTTTCGGGAACGGGTCAATCCCTGTGCAGTGGACATCCTATAATGGTGATTGGGCCGGCGTGTCCAGCGGCGCTTCCCAGTTTTACTCGCCCATTATTCCCGATGGCACCCATTATTTCGCCGTGAATACGGGCCCGACTCACAGTGGTGCCAGTGGCGTCTATCAGGATGTGGGCGCGTTGCAGCCCAACACCACCTATTATCTTACGGTTGCGATCGGACGCGGAAATAATCAGGGCGTTCCGCCCAACGGGCTCGGCGATTGGTCGCCGGGAATTATTTCGCTCCTCAATGGCACCGATAATACCGGCACAGTTTTGGTCACCGCCACCAATTATCCGGACGCCGCCGGCACCTGGCAGGACTATACGGTAACCTATACCACCGGGCCTACGGTCAGCGGCGATCTTACCATTGAGCTGGGCGTCCCTCCGGCCAGCACCTATCAGTCGCTGTTTGACAATGTGCGGTTGACGACCGGAGGGCTGCTGCCGGCGAATCCGGTTTTGGCTCAGAACATCCTGCCGGCTTCGGTGGAGACGTTGGTGGGTGATCAGGTTGTCTTCTCGGCGGCGTTCAGCAATTCTCCGGCGGCCAATCTGCAATGGCAGTTCATTAATACGAACGGTGTGGTAAGCGATATTGCTGGACAGACAACTGCAACCCTGACGCTCAACAATGTGCAGTTGACCAACAACGGTTCCTACCGCCTGGAAGGCATCAACCAGACCAACAGCCTGGCTGTCTTTTTTAGTTCGGCCGCGCCGCTGGTGGTCAAACCTGTGCCGGCTCCGGTCAATAATATTGTGATCACCGCTGCCGGCCAGACCGGTCAGGGTCCTGTCAGCTCGGTCAACGCCAGCGCAAATTTCACGCCCAACTGGGCCGCCGCCGACACCAACGGCGATCTGATTTTGGGTTTTCCAGATGGAGGTTTGAACAGTCCCGGTTCCGTTTATGCCGGTCTGGGCAATTTCGGCCTGGCCGGAGCGTTTGGCGACCCGGCAATTTTGTCGGATGGTGACCCCGGAACATTCATCTATAATCCGGGCACCGGCGGCAACAGCACCTTGGATACTTGTGGACCTTATTCAACGCAGCCCGGTGCCAACTATGCCGGAATTTCGGTGACCTACACGCTGGATACGAGTTCGGCCGTCAATGGCTATGATCTGACCAACATCGTGGTCTATGGCGGCTGGGGAGACAGCAGTCAGAACGAGCAGCGATATCAGGTTCTCTATTCCACAGTGGGAGCGCCGAATACGTTCATTCCCATGACGGGCTGGGTGGACTATTTGCCTGCGGATGCCACTGGCGGGCAGTCGGCCACGCGCACCACGCTGACCCCGGCGGCAGGCGTCATGGCGGGGAATGTCTATGCGGTGCAGATCAACTTCAACAGCCAAAATCCAGTGCCAAAGAACAACTACTCGGGCTATTCCGAAATCATTGTGAAAGGTGTGGCCGCGCCGCCCCGGCCGTTTTTGACGCAGGACATCAGCCCGGCCGCCGCCGAGGATGTGGTGGGTGGCCAGTTGACGTTCGCGCCCGCTTTCAGCAACGCCACCAGCTATCAATGGTTGAAGAACGGAACGAATCTGCCGGGTGCCACCAGTCCGACCCTGACGTTCAACGACCTGCAGTTGACAGATGCGGCGACGAACGGCGGTTACAGCCTGATGGCGTGGAATGCCTACGGCACGAACGTGAGTTCCGCCTGCACGGTCTATGTTGACCCGGCCCCGGTCCCGACTAACAACGTGGTCACGGCCTTCGCCTACCAATCCTCGTCCACGGCCGGCTTTGGCCCCACTTGGGATACGTCCGGGTTGGGTTCGAGTTTGATTGCCGGCCAGACTACTCCTGCTGGCGGCTATGATACCGCAGCAAACTTCATTGGTGGTGGCGATAGCGCCGCCGGGCTGCCGGTGCTGACGGATGGCAGTTATGGGACGTTTGCCAGTGATGGCACCCACCCGGCCTTTGCCGCCGCCGGCCCAGGGGCGGGCAATTATGTGATCTACACCTTGGGATCCAATCCCAACGGCTACGATGTCAATAACATCCAAATTGCCGGTGGCTGGAATGACTTCGGTCGGGATTCGCAATATTATACTGTTTTGTATTCCACGGTGGCGAATACCAATATGTTCATTCCGCTGGTAACGGTTGCGAACAACCTCAGTGGCGGCAACGGCAAGGCGGCACCGGCGGCGAGCGTTCCGACGGCCGTGCGCGCCACGTTCACCCCCGCCAGCGGAGTGCTGGCGAGCAATGTTTACGCCATCGAGGTGAACTTCGAGTTTCCTCACAGCGTGCCGAACACATATTCCGGCTACAGTGAAATCAGCGTGTTCGGGGCGGCTTCGGCCACACTGCCGCCGGCGGGTCCGGTGATCACCGGGGTGCATGACACGAATAGTCCCAGTGTTTTGACGCTGGCCACCCCCAACCTGATTGCCGGTCAACTGCCTAGCAGCTTCGGCCCCGGCTCGTTCGCGAATGAAGGCTGCAATGAGACCAATCTGACGGACGGCGTCCTTGGCTCGGGTGCCGCTTACGGTGCCAGTTGCGGTGACGACGGCACGGCGGTGCCGTGGATCGTCTTCACGCCTACGAATGGCGGAAGCTGGAATCTGACCAACATCGTCGTTTATACCATGTGGAACGATTACGGCCGGTGTGGACAGTGGTATAACGTCAGCTATGCAACCACGTCGAATCCGACGCTGTTCCTGCCGCTGGCCAGCGTGGGTTACAATCCGTTTGTGCCTGAAAATGGCACGCATGGCGCCAACCAGGTGCAGATTGCACCGCCGATGGGCCAGAGCCTGCTGGCCGGTAATGTGGCGGCGGTGAAATTTGACTTCACGCCGCAGGGGGTTTTGAACTACGGGTGGTCCGGTTATTCGGAAATCGTGTTGCAGGGTGCCAATCTGCCACCGGTGATTCCGCCTGCGACACCCACGCTCAACTCGCCTTATGTCTCCGGGGGCAACCTGATTGTGACGGGCACCGGGGGCACGCCGAACAGCGCCTATACCTGGCTGACGACGACCAACTTGACGCCTCCAATTACCTGGACCACCAGCACGACCGGCAACTTGGATGGCAATGGAGCCTTCTCGAAC
>JAJXXI010000591.1 GCA_021781185.1 bacterium | reverse complement strand
GTTATGGTCAGTTGGCGGAAAATATCGGCAAACCGGCCGCCGTGCGCGCGGTGGGCGGTGCCTGCGGGGCCAATCCGGTGCCCGTCCTCGTGCCCTGCCACCGGGTGCTTGCCGCCGGCGGCCGGCTGGGTGGTTTCTCGGGCGGCTTGAACTGGAAACGCCGCCTGCTCGCCTGCGAGGGGATCGTTTTGTAAGTGCAGGCTCCCGCCGCATTTTCTTCCACCGCCAAGGAATGCGGAGATTATGGTTTTCCGCTTGCAGGCACTTTAGTGCGCGGGGTTTCCCGATAGTTTCTTTTCCCGCTCAATGACGCGCATCACGTATCCGGCCATGACGTCGTTGGTATTTTGTTTCAGCGCCAGGCCCGCCAGGGATTCGGCTTTGGTCAGGTCGCCTTTATGAAACGCCTGCTCTGCTTGGGAAATCAGGCTGCCATCGGACGCCGGGGGCGGGGATGGATGCGAAGTTTGAAAGACACAGGGCACTGTGGCGCTGGAAGTGAAGCCAAACAGGCAGCCATAAAGCTCGCCATTAATGGTGGAGAAATCGCTGAACACATAGCGGGCACTCTCCTGGCTCAAGGACCGGAGCGCGGAATCCTTTGCCGCCGGGGCAAGCAGTTGCTGCCAGGTGCGTTCATCATATTTTTCCAGCACGCGCGTCCCGTTGCCCATGAAGAAAGCCTTTGGCGCTTCATATTCCAGGATGGGAAACAAATCGCTTTGGATCGGACCGGGGCCGGGTATGGCAAAACCGGTGCGCTGCGAGGCGAGTTGCCGGGCCATCAGGGACTCGGGCGAATTGATGTTGATCATCGCCATGTCCGTCCGCACGCGATCAATGGCGAATCCTTTGCGGAACACCGCCGGTCCGGTGGGCCACGGTTGCAAGGAGCCCAGCATCACGATATCGCCGTTGCGCGTGTCCCAGATTTCCATGTAGGGGAACACCGAATTGAAGGTGCGCAGCACCAGCTTTAAAAGGTCATCGTTCATTTCATAAACGTGAAACCACTGGCAGATGATGCCGCCGGGCTTGAGCCGGCTGGCGGCAATTTCATAAAACTCGCGGCTGAACACGCTGCCCACGCCCACCGTCCAGGGATTTGAGGGCTCCGTGATGAGCACGTCATAGCGCTCCGGGTGCAGCTTCAACACCGTGCGGGCATCTTCAATTTCCACATGCACGCGTGGATTGTCCAGCACGTGCCGGTTCCAGGCGCCAAAGACCCGGGCGGCGTCTATCACCGGCTGGCAGTTTTCCGCCACCACCACTCGGTTCACCGGATAGGACAATACGGCTCCGGCGGTGATGCCGGAGCCCAGGCCCAGGACAAACACATCCTTGGCCCCGGGCTTGGCCATCAGCGGCAGGTTCGCCAGCAGAAATTGCGTGCTTAGATCCAGCCCCGTGCCCGCATCCGGTTTGCCATTGATGCGCAGTCCCAAGCTGGCCGGGGCGATGATGCCGTCCACTTCTTCCACGGAGACCGTGGCGTCCGGCGCATCTTTATAAAAGCGGATTTTGATGTGCTCTTTGCGGAGTTGCATCAGATGGGGGTCATATTTGGTTTCCCACACGCGAAACAAACCGGAGCTCATCACGTTTTGCCAGCTGGCATCCGAGGCTGCGAGCAGGCAGAGGGCGAAACCGCTGGCACCCAGCGTGACTGCCAGTCCGGTCCACCAACGCCGGCGCAGGGCCAGCACCAGCGCCACCAGTCCCAGCACCAATGCCAGCACCCCAAATGCGTCGCGCAAACCGAGCATTGGCATCAGGCAAAAGCCCGCGAACAACGTGCCGGCCACGGCCCCGAGCGTGTTCCAGGTCAGCAGGGTTCCCACCTGGGCTCCGAGCGGTCCGCCTCCCGCCGACACGGCGCGCATCATCAACGGCAGCACGGCACCGATGCACGCGGCGGGCACGCCGAGAATCACCAGCGAAATGCCGGTGGACAGCAGCAGTTGATAAATATAGCCCACATCCGTGCGACCGAGTCCAGTCCGCGCAATCTGGTAAAATTCCACCCAGCGCTCCAGGTTGAAGACCAGCAACGTGACCCACGCCCCGGCCGCGCACAGCAGCAGCACGACTGTTTTTTCGGCCGCCTGCCCTGTTCGTTTGGGCGATGCAATCCACGCGCTCCCCAGGCCGATGCCGAGGATGAAGGCCATCAGCACAATGGCAAAGGATTGCAGCGACGAGCCGAAAATCAGCGCCAGCGAACGCGAGGCCAGCAGTTCCAGGCCCATCGAAACGCCGCCGGTCAAAGCCACAATCAAGCCCGCCCAACGCAGAATGGCCGGCAAGGCGGGCGGTTCCGCCGCAGCAGTGCCGGGATTTGTTGCCGGCGACTGCGGCATGGTCAGCCAGCCGCTTTGACTCAGCGCCATGGCGGTCAGGCCGATGGCAATGTTGGTCGTGGCGGTGATTTGCAAGGTGGCGATCATGCCGTATTGCTGCACCATCCAGAACCCGGCCAGGGTTGCGCCCGTCACCGCGCCCAGACTGTTTACGGAATAAAACCGGGCCGAGCGCCGGCCGGCATCGGTATAAAAATGGCGCAACCAGGCCGCCAGCAGCGGCAGCGTGCCGCCCATGAGAATCGTGGGTCCGAGCAACAGTGCCGCGCTCAAAACACCTTTCAACAACAACAGCCAGCCCGCATGTTCAGCGATCGGCGTGCCCAGGGCGACAAACAGCCGGTTGCTCAGCCGGTCCAGCGTGGGAAATAAAAAAGCGTAAACCCCCACGAGAATTTCCAGCAGGCCGTAGGATTTCACCGGCTGCCGCAGCCCGTCTGCCCAGCGCCCAAAGAGCAGATTGCCCAGCGCCAGTCCGCCCATGAAGGCCGCCAGCACCACGGTTTGGGCGTAAATGGTGCTCCCGAACATCTGCGCGAGAAATTTTGACCATACCACCTCGTAAATCAAAGCCGTCGCCCCGGAGCCGAAAAAAAGGGCCAGCATTAATCCTCCGCGATTTCTTGGTTGCATGGCCGCAGGGTAAGCGACCTCATAACGGGCTCGCAAGTTTGGAAACCTTCCCGAGTTCAAATGCCCTTCGATTTAGAGTGCGCCGGCCTGTTCTTTGCTTTCAACGTGACGCATCGCGTCGTTTCCGAGGTGGCACGTCACCGTTGGTCAAATCCTCACGCGATCTCTTCCCCGGTTGGCGGAACGTGAGATAAGCGAGGCTCTTTCAAAACCCCGTTGCAAAAACCCCATATCAGACGGGGAAACGAGGCTCAAACCTCGATGCTTTCAGGGAAACTCGAGCCTTCTCACGTCGGCTGCTACAGTTTGATGGCGGCTCAAATGAATTCGGATTTCATGTTGATGCCCTGTTTTAAGTTTGAGTCGCCCGGGTGCTTCTGGCAGAACAAGCCCCATGCATTTTCGTCCGGTCTTTTCCGCCCTGTTGGCGGCGCTGTTGGTTGGGTGCTGCAGCGGCTGTCGTAAACCGGCCCTGCCGGAACGGACACCCGCGCCCACGACCTTGTCCCCGGACACCATCGCCTCGGTTCATTGGGTGGGGAAACGCCATCTCGATTT
>JAJXXI010000736.1 GCA_021781185.1 bacterium | reverse complement strand
GACTGGCTTGACGTCGCGTCGCCGAAGTTGGTCCCACCCGAAGACCGGCTGGCCAGCGGTGGCGTTATGATCTGAAATCACGAAGCGATCCCCTCAAATTTATACCCAACTTCGGAGTTCGGGTTAAGATAAGACTCCACGGGGCACGGAATAAATCTGGTCACACTTGCAAAGGGTCGGCCAGTCCAGTCCGTCAGCGGTGTCCAAAATGATTTCCCCGGCCTGCGTGGCGCGCCCGGCCTTGTGCGTGGAACAGAGAATCACTTCCACGTCTGGCTTGTTGGCGGCGCGGGCGGGACTGGAAACAATAACGCACGGATGCGGCTCCGGCCAGCCCGGCGGCTGCCAACTGTAAATCTCAAACGCTTTCATTCTTCAAACGGGGTGAGTCCTTGGTTGCTGGCGACGGTGAATTCTTGCTCCACCTTTTCCCATTCGGGGTCTTCCGGCATCTGTTTTACATCCGGCAACAGCATCACCATTCGGTGACGTGCCGGCTTGGCGACTTTGACCAGAATCGTGTCTTCATCAATCTCCTGAATGGTCACGGCAGACTTGGCTTTGAAGCTCGGCGGCAATACCAGCCGGCGGCGGTCATCTAAGCCGGAACGATGCAGTTGAGCGCATAATTTCCGTGTGTTTTTTGCGCTCATGCCTGAAGTGAGGCAACTGCATGGCAGTTGGGGAGCGCGGAGATTTTGGCCAACATTTCCCGCCACCAGTTGCGGTTGGCGGCACCATGAACAGCCAGTTTGAGCGTGGGTTTGCCACCGGCCCGGCTCCCGACGGCGGCACGTCCGAATAATCGCCAGCGGAGGGTGTTCAGCTCGCATTTTTCCAACTGCCCCAGCCGCCGCTGCAAGAGCACGCACAGGTTGTAAGCGGCGCTGGCCAGATGATGCAGCGCCTCGGTGCCCCAGAAATTGTCCACGCACAGCCGTTTGATCCCGAACTGGCCGCCCAGTTCCCTGATCCGGTTTTCCAAGTCCGCCCGGCCGTTGTAGCGGCGCCACACGGTCAGCGCGTCCACGCTGGCTGGCAGATTGGTGATCAGGGCTTGAAACCGATATTCTGCCAGTTCCAACAAGGTCTTGCCACCGGCCTGCGGACGGTCTTGCACCCGCTGCCGGATCACGATCAACCGCCGCCCCGGGCGTTCCAGTGCGACTTCCTGCGCCGCCAGTCCCGGCCCCTCCGTGGCCTGCCAGGCCGCATCGTCATGGCGGCAGAGCAACGGCACCTGCCGCGTCAGCTTCGCCACCAAGATGAACTTCAAGCCCAACTGCTCGCAGGTGTCCTGCCCCCTGGCGTCGCCGAAGCCGGAGTCTCCGCGCACCAAACCGACGCGCACATGGGCGGGCAATGCTTGCACCGTCTGGCGCAGGAACTCCGCCGCCCCGTTCACACAGGCCGTGTTGCCGGCACGCAGCCAGTAGTTGGCAATCAACTTCGCCTCGGCCAAACCGGCGATCAACGGCCGAGGACAGGGCTTGAGCCCCAGCCGGGGGTAACCCACCGCCACCCCTGCCTGATGACCGGCCTCATGCAGGAGCGCCCAGGAGTCCAGATCCAGCGTGTAACCGGCACGCAATGAAGGCAGACTGTAAGCCGCGTGCGCATGCAGCCCGCCCAAGACCTGACAACTCTTCTGCGTAAACACGCCGAAGAACCGGCTCAAGGTGGACTGGCTGGCGATGGCTTCCACACCCAGCACCGCCGCCACGGCGGCATCGCTTTGCAACCAGGCCACCCGGGAAAGTTTGTCCGCGCCGCACAGGATGCCGCCGACATAGCCCAACGCCACATCCGTCGGATCATAGGCGTTGGGACTGGCCGGATCGTGCGGCAACACCTCCAGCAACTGCTGGCGAAACCTTTTCTGGCGCAGAAAGTGCGACCAGACAATCAAACCACCGTGGGCGGTCAGCCGTTGATCGGTAAAGCTGATCCGGATGGACGGCGCAGCGCTTTTCGTGTCAATTTGGAGCCGCACTGTTTGGTGCGCCTCCCGTCGAGGCCCGGAAACTTGTTTTGCTTTCATCACCACAAGCCCGCCAATCAGTGCTCATCCTTTCAAGCTGAATCGTTCCGGCTTAGGAGGCAGCTCGGCTCTCATCTGAAAAGTCTCCATGCTTCAACTACCAATCCAATCAACATCAAAACGGCGACAAACGACCAAATAAAAACTGCGACTCGATAATTCCAAGGACTCGTTTTGCCATCAATATCTGCCCAATCTGCCGGATTCCAAATCCGCCGCTGACGCGTGCCAGTGTATAACATCACCACGCAAAATATCAGCGAAGCAAAAAAGACGAAAATCAAAGTGATGTCTTTGCTTTGCATGATGAGCTCAAGCGGCCTAACGACCAAGAACTGAGCCACGCGGCCAACGACAAACGAACTCTATGAAACCTTCTCGAAAACAGACCGGCGTAACCGGCGTTGTGCTCCAGTGATGTGTTAGGCATAGCGATATAAAACTATGAATAGAACTCGTGAAATAATCGAAAGTCTGACCGAGTGGCGCGATGAAATGCAAAAGCAACTCTCGCCAATCGTCCCGACTCTTGGCGGCCCAAAGCAAATAACTTTATTTTCTGGAAAATATTCCCAGTCTTTATCCATCGAAGTCCCTTTAACCAATATGCCGGAAGTATAAGGAGAGTTCGTCAGGTGGCGGATAAAAAAGCCACCCGGTTGAATGGCGCCATCAGCCCAAACAATTCCGGGGCCGTATTTACCATTTGAATAAGTTTGTTCAAAAACTATCCGTTTAATCGGCGGAGCCTCCGCTTGGTATTCCTTGAACGCCTTGCCTGGCTCCGTCAATCCCGGGACAGAGGGTTGCCCCATCGAGGTAACAGGTGCAAAACCAGCCATCACCCAAAGCATTACAGTTAAAGCAATTTTCAATTTTATGATATTTTTCATTGCGCCAGCGCCGAGGTTTTAGATTGCAGCCAAACAATGTCCGGATTGTCCGGTTGCAGATGCGGGCCAAGCGCAACCCGCGAGTAAACCCGGGTGCGACCATCCTGCCACCGATGAACTTCCGAATGCCCGTCGGCAAAGGCCAATCCTGCCGAGCGATTGTGATACGTTCCCGGCCAATCAATCATCTCCGTGGGCGTGGTCATGGACACCGCAAACGCGCCGTCGTTGATGTTGTATTGGTTTTCATCCATGAACACCCACAAATCCGCCGGGTCAGGCTTGATCATATCGGTAAATCGCCCATACGTCCGCCACGGTTGATTCGCCTTGTGGTGTCGGGTGCCATCCAGCCACGGCCCGTTCACCGCTGCCCGCACATCCGGCTTGCTTCCCACCGCCTGGCTCAGGGAATACGTCCGCACATGGTTGCTGGTGTCGCCGGGACATTTGAAGATTTTCAGCGAGCCACCGTCATACGGAGCCAAGGCAGACTGCGACAGCAACGTGGTATTGGTGGCGTCTTCGGGCAGTCCCATCTGCCCTTTCACCCACATGTTGGAGCTGTTGTAGTCGGGATTGGGTGGCAGCCAGCCGCCGGCATCATCGGCATACAGATGCAGCGCG
>JAJXXI010000133.1 GCA_021781185.1 bacterium | reverse complement strand
CAAGCAACACGCCCGCTTTTGAAAGGTATGGGTTGAGTGTCATGCTGGCTGGAGCCAACGAACTTCGGGAGAAATGGCACTTGGAAATACCGCATCCCTTGACAGTGGATGATGTCTTCTTTGCCGTGTATCCAACCGCTCATGGCATTGAAGGGCACTTGATGACGCGTGACAGGCGGTTTCACTGGAGCTTCGATCGCAACGTGCTTTTCTCGTTTGAAGACCGCCAATATTACGCGCCGTCGTTTCGATACAATGACGATGAGTCGGCGAAGCTGGCAAAGATCAAAAGCAGGATTACGAAGACGGAGGCGGAGGCCATCGCCCGAAATGCGCTCCAAACACTGTTCGGGATGACGGACAGGCAGCTACAGATGAAACGGTCTGTGGCGGTCAACCAATATAGGTTTGAGGAGAGTGATGGAACGGTTTATCCCCTGCCTTTGTTTGACGTGCGGTGGCGAAAGGCAGGGGCCAAACAGTATTCGGCGGAGAATCTTGAATACACCCCGCTCTACATGGAAATATCGGGCATTACGACGAATGTCGCCAAATACGAACATCCCGACCGTTTGGGGCCAAATTCCATCCTGCCGCATCCGCCGCTACCGACGAATTACTTGCAAATGCTGGGACTCCCAAGCAACTTTCTGGAAACGGTGCCGGCACGCAAGCCGGCGCTCTGGGGCTTGCCACCCCTGACGAATTCGCTGAATGGGCATGTCACGCCGACTGCCGATAGTTATTACTAACTCCCCATAAAGTTACTTTCACCACGCATCACTCACCACCCGCGCTGGTATAAAGATACTTCTGGAACCCCGCGAACACCTTGCCGATTTCATCGGGCTTGCCGAGGTCGGCGATGGCGTCGGCTAGGGAGTCGTGATATTTCAGGCGGAGTAAAGGCGTCAGCTTTTCCTGGTCTAGTTCCTCGACGCCGACGGTGATGTAGTGCGCCAGCACGAAATCCAGAAACGCCTGCTGCTTGGCGTTGAATTGCGAATTGATATACACCCGCGCCTGATCGGCCCGCGCGGTCCGAGCGACCGGCGGCAAGGCGTAAGCCACATACGCCAGCACGTCGAACAAATCGCTGTTGCCGGCATTGTAAACGGCGGTTGAAAACCGTGGCGGGGTCATGAGTGTGACGGGGCGGTCGAAAACTGTGGCGCCTTCATAAACAATGAAGGATGCACAGCGATATGAAGCAATGGAGTGAGATCAGAGAACGTGTGTTGGTGGATGGTGAAAGTCGGCGGCAGATTATCCGGGAGACCGGGCTGCATTGGGATACCCTCAAGCAGATACTGAGCCACAGCGAGCCGCCGGGTTACCGGCAGCGCAAGCCACGGCCCAAGACCAAACTGGGGCCCCACCTCAAACGGGTGGAGCAGATTCTCAAGGAGGATCAAGCCGTGCCGCGAAAGCAGCGGCACACGGCCAAACGGATCTGGGAACGCTTGCGTGAGGACGGTTTCACCGGCGGCTACACCGTGGTCAAAGATTTGGTGCGGCAACTGACGCAGCGCCAGCAGGAGGTGTTTGTGCCGTTGGCGCGTCGCCCTGGCGAAGCGCAGGTGGACTTTGGCCACGCGCTGATCAAACTCAACGGGCAGTTACGCAAGGTGGCGTTTTTCGTGATGGCCTTGCCGTATAGCGACGCGGTGTTTGTGCAGGCGTTTGAACGCGAATGCACCGAGACCTTTTGGGAAGGCCATGTGCGAGCCTTCGAGTTTTTTGGCGGCGTGCCCCGGCGGATTACTTATGACAACACCAAGGTGGCGGTCAGCCAGATTTTGCACCAAGGCAAAGAGCGGCGGCTGACCAGGGGGTTTCTGCAACTCAAGAGCCACTATCTGTTCAAACACCATTTCTGCCGGGTGGCACGCGGCAATGAAAAAGGCGTGGTGGAAGGCTTGGTAAAATACGCCCGGCTGAACTTCTTCGTGCCGGTGCCGCAGGTGCCGGATTTGCCGAAGTTGAATGCCGATTTGGAACCGCGCTGCCGGGAAGAACTGGATCGGCGACTGCGTGGGCAAAGTGGAACCAAAGGCCAGTTGCTGGAAGAAGATCGCCAGGCATTCCTGCCGTTGCCGGTCACCCCCTTCGAAGCGTGCCGCAAGTTTTCCACCACGGCCAGCAGCCTTTCGTTGGTGCGTTTCGACGGGAACGATTATTCGGCGCCAGTAGAGCGAGCGCATCATCCCATCGTCGTCAAAGGCTATTGCGACCGGGTGATCCTGTGTGCCGACGGCAACGAGGTGGCACGGCATGCCCGCCTCTGGGAGGACGAGCAGGTTTGTTTCGAGCCGTTGCATTATCTGGCGCTGCTGGAACGCAAGCCCGGCGCCTTGGATCATGCCCGGCCGTTGCAGGGCTGGACGATGCCCCAATGTTTTGCCCTGTTGCGACGCAGGCTGGAAGCCGAGCGCGAAGGTGACGGCACCCGCGAGTATATCAGGGTGCTGCGCCTGCTGGAGCGGCATCCGCTGGCGCAGTTGCGGCCGGCGGTGGAGGAACGCGGGTTGGAAGTCGGCGCCATCACCCGGGACGCCATCGCCCAGTTCCTGTATCCGCGCGAAGACTGGCGGGCAACCGTGTTCTCACTGGACGGGCATCCGCACTTGCGACAGGTTCGCGTGGACGCACCGAAGCTGTCTGCCTACACGGAACTGGTGGGAGGTGCGGCATGAGCAAAAATCCAGCGTTACTGTTGTTGGAACATCATCTCAAGGCGCTCAAGCTGCCGACGTTCCTGCGCGATTACGCCAGCGTCGGCAACGTGTGCAGTCAGGAACGCGCCGATTATCCAACGTATCTGTTCCGCCTGACCGAACGCGAGTTGATTGACCGTGAACGCCGGGCGATGGAACGGCGGATCAAAGAAGCGAACTTCCCGGTGCTCAAGACCATCGAGACCTTCGACTTCGCCGCCCAGCCCTCCATCAACGAACCCTTGGTGCGGGAACTGTTGCGGGGCGAATACGTCGGCAAACGCGAAAACCTCCTGCTGGTGGGCAATCCCGGCACCGGCAAAACGCATCTGGCCACGGCGTTGGGTTTTGCCGCATGCAGTCAGGGCAAACGCGTGCGCTTTGCCACCACCACCGGTCTGGTCACGCAACTGCTGGAACAGCGAGACACCAAAACCTTGCAGCGATTACACAAACAGTTGGAACGGCTGGATGTCATTATCCTTGATGAACTGGGCTACGTGCCGTTCTCCAAGACGGGGGCCGAACTGCTGTTCGACGTAGTCAGCCGGGCCTATGAGCGCACCAGCCTGATCGTCACCACCAACCTGCCGTTTGAACAGTGGACTGAAGTGCTGGGCAGCGAACGGCTCACCGGCGCGCTGCTGGACCGGTTGACCCACCGCGTTCACATCCTCGAAGCCAACGGTCAGAGCTACCGGCTGACCGATGCCAAACGCCGGTTGAAGAAGAGGTAAGTCCCACCAGCCCAGACTTGACCCAGCTATCAGAATCCAGTTTCCTTGGCCTTGAAGGGTGCCACGTTTTTGGACCGCCACCCGCCACAGTTTTCAACCGCCGTTTACA
>JAJXXI010000524.1 GCA_021781185.1 bacterium | reverse complement strand
TCACTGTCATCACTTTATAGTCTGCATTGGACTTCCATTCGTAGGCATCAATGACGCATTCGATTTCTTCCGCCTGTTCCCAAAAATCGGCCATCCCCCCGGCCTGATCGCTCTTGAAATAGCCATTGGTGCCGTTCAATGAGTAAAAGGCCTTGGCGTATGAATTGAAAATCGTGTTGGCGTCGTTCGTGGTGAACGCGAAAGCGGAAATCCCGGCAAAACTCCAGCCAGCCAGCCAAATCAGAACCACCCGGCCCGCAATCCCTGGGGCAAATAATGAACGATGGAAAGAACTCATGCTTCGATTCAATATTGCACCACCAATTTGTGCGGAGCCGCGTCATTGGAAAAATGAATCCACAGTAAATGCTCTTGGGCTGAATACTCAAAGTTTGTCAGCTTTGCTCCATCCAAGGTCACAGTGCGCGGAGCTTGCGGAGACTCCAAAAGCATGATCGCCGGCGTATTGCCGACCCCTTCCGCTGTGAAATCAATTTGGTCTTTCGTTTGCTTTTCAAGAAGCGCCTTGCACGCCGAAGCGAGCAAATGGGTTTTGCCGGTGCGGGCGGCATTCAGATCGAGCAGGAACCAGCGCGAACCGGGAACGATGGAAACATGGTTGAGCACGCGCAATTCCGCATCGAACAGATTGATGAAGCTGCCATGTAATTCACGCGGTTTTGCGGGAATGGATTCATCCAGACCGGAGGCGATGATGTAAGGCCCACGCCGGAGCAGCAGGTAATTCGTCTCGCGCCATTTCAGACCCGCTTTTTGCGCCGCCAGTTTGGCGGTGGCAACCACCAGTTCCGCGCCGGCGGCGCTGGTGGTCAGGTTGGCCGGACGGTCGGGCAGCCAGATCAGACCGCCTTTACCAATCGGAATGAACCGGTTCGTGGCCACGGTTTGGCCAAGCCCCAACAATTGAAACAATTGCTCGCGTGGGGTGGCGTAATGATTGCCGTCGCTGTTCCACCATTCGCGCACTTTCAGGTAGGGATCGGCATCCTCGTCACAAAAGACCAGCACACCACCGTGTTTCACCCAGTCCACCAGCGGAGGATGCACGTCGGGCGTCAATGGTTTCTGACCATCGTAGCTCAGGAACAAAACGTGAAAGCCGTCCAGAAAATGCGGGATGGTATCATTTTCCAGTTGCACGGGTGCCACCGGCAGTCCGTGCATGACCAGCGGCATCGCCAAGCCATAAAAATTTCCCAGCCACGGATCACTCGGCGTGGGCTGACCGCGTTGGAACATGAGCGAATCACTGACCATCACGCCGATGTCGGTCGTGCCGCAATCCCATTTCACCCGGGGCTGGTTCATGTTGTTGAGCGCGTTGAACACCGTCTGCAATTCGGTCGCATAGGCTGGCGGAATGGATTTGCGCTCCGCCGGCGGAGCGGACTGCGGATAGTGTCCGCCGAAAACCCGTTCCGGCCACGGCGCCACTTCATATTTGAAAACTTCCGGCTGGAAGAGCGACGCGGTCAACGTGGATTCCCAGTTGCTGCGGTAGTCATTCCAGTCATGGTTGGGATTGTCCTCCACCGGATCGTTCAGATACCAGACCTGCCGGCCCGTGGCGCGAACGAGGTTTTGCATCGCGCCGTATTCCAGAAAGGCGGTTTCAAACGTGTGCGATTTGGCTTCGCCTTCGTAGCGGTTCGGCTCGCGCGAGGTGCCAGTCCACACCTGCGCGATGTAGCCATCACATCCTTTGACCCGCGCCAAGCTGGATTCGGGACTGACGATGCACCATTGCGCATAGTTGAGCAGGCTGTGGGTCGCCACATGGCAGCGGACATCTTTGCCTGTCCGTTGATTGTATGCCTGAACGTAATCAAACACCTGCTGCAACGCGCGGCGGTAGAGATAATATTTCAACATGCCCGCGCGCCAGCGGGCGTCCACCGAACTGTCCGGCGGCTGCCAGTCCTCGTGGTAATAATCCTTCCATTCACGCTTGAATCCTTCCTCGTAGCCGGCGCGGTCCCAAAATTCGGGTTCCTCCAGATCAATCGCCTCCGCACCCGCGTCCAGCGCGCGCTGCACGCCGACGCAAAGGAATTTTCCATAGTTGGTGCCGGGCGACATGTAATAGACATCGCCGCCGTGGCCGATCTTGTGGCCGTTGCGATCCGTCTGCGCCTCGTCCTCGTGATTGATGCCGTCAAAGCGACCGTAGAGATAATCCTGATATTCGCCCCAGGCGACCCCGGTCATGACGTGAATGCGATAGCCATGCTCGCGCCAGGTTTCAATCCGCGCCGGCAGGTTGGTGTCAATGCCATAAACGATGGCGACATCGGAACGCAAATCTCCCTGCGGTGTCCATGGCTTGCCGGTTTGGAACGAAGTGCGTTCGAGGACTTGCCCGGGGTCGGAAACAAAGGGTGAGGCGTTGTTCGTCGCCGGCGTGGCCGCACCCGCACCCAACGGGGCGGTCAGCGCAAACAGCAATGTCCCGAGAAAATTAAAATGGACCGATAATTTTTTCATTTGGATGTCATTTCAACTCAATTATGCAAAAATACGTGTTGGCAGTGGATGGTGTAAAATGCGTTGGTAATAGAAATTTCAATTTATGGTGCGGAAAGGCGGTAAAACCGCTGCGGCCAGTTGGTGATTGTGAGATCGCTGAATCCATACTGGCCCGGCGGATTTTCGTTCGCCGTGCCAAGGTTGACCCAGTTCAACAGATTGGTGCTCGCCCACACGGTGTAAGTCGCATTTGAATCTCCGGTGAAGCTCAGATTGAAACTGCCGGAACCCACATTTCCGGCACTGAACGAGTAATTTGTCCATTGCGGCGCGGCCGGCAGTCCGACATTGACCGTCACCGGAGCCGGAGCCGAGCTGTAAGTTCCGTCATTCACAAAAAAGTCAAATGTCGCATACGGACTGCCCGTGGTTCCCGGCGCGGGCGCAAAAACGACCTGCCCGTTCGGATCGCTGACCAACGTGTTTGGCGTGCTGATCGGCAATCCACGCATCCCGGCAGCGTATTGATAGAGGGTTCCGGCGGCCGGCAACGACTGGATGTGATAATTCAACGAGGTGCCGTCGAAACCCGCCGCTGGCAACGCGAACGCGAGATCGTGATTCACATGGCCCGCAAACGTTGCGCTGTCCGCCCGGGGCACTTGATCCCCGATGGCCATGCAGAAATTGAATCCGCCGGCGATGGCCACCGCATTCGTCAACCCGGCCGGCACGCTGATTTGTCCCTGACCGTTGTTGCCCCAGCCGGTCACGCCGCCGCCGGCTGGCAATGCCAGATTGAAACTGCTGCCGCTGGCAATTGCCGAGATATTGGTCAAAGCTGCGGGCACATTCGTCTGGCCATGGCCATTGCTGCCCCAGGCCACCATTGTGCCCGCCGCATCGCCGATGCCGTAGGTGGCGGCGAGTCGTTCATTATCCGCCACGATTTCTGCCGCATCCAGCGCCCGGTTGTAAAGCTGAACTTCGGCAATGTCGCCGTTGAAGAAATAGGAGCCGGTCGTCATCGCCCCAATCTGGAACGGGTAAGCACCGCGCCCATCGGTGCAGAGTGAACTTT
>JAJXXI010000178.1 GCA_021781185.1 bacterium | reverse complement strand
CCGCTGTCCGGCGATATCAGTCCGGCGAGCAGTTTGAGAAATGTCGTCTTGCCCGCGCCATTGCGGCCGACCAAGCCAATGCGGTCGCCCTCCTGGATGCCGAGCGTGGCGCAATCAAGGATGGCGCCCTCGTTGTAGCGCACAGTGACGTCAGAGGCGGAAATGAGGGTGGACATTATATTTTAATCACGGATCAATGAGATGGCAGTGGGCGAGCGTCCTCACAAGTTGTAAGCGATTGGTTCTTTGCGGCTCGCGAGGACGCTTGGCCCACCGGCAAAAATCAATTCCAATGCCACGCCGCTGAATCCTTGGTTATCTGTGTCCATCCGTCGTTTATTCCCGCGCCGTCTGCACCGGCAGGGCGGAGAGGGGGCAATTTTTGTTCGTTTCGCCGAAGTAGTTGGCCGACCACTCGTTTTGGAACAGGACGACCGGATTTTTGCCCAGGTCGTAGGCGAGGCGTGCGCCGGTGGGCAGCGAGAGCGCGTCGAGGGCGTCTTCAGTAATGCCCGTGGGCAGCCAGCGAACCACACTCCACGAAGCGGGTTCCAGCCGGGATTCCGCGCCATATTCGCTTTCGAGCCGGTATTGCACTACCTCAAACTGCAGTGGGCCGACGGCGGCAAGCAGCGGCGTTTTGATCGAGGAATTGCGCAAGTAAAGCGCCTGGATCACGCCTTCCTGCAACAACTGGTCAAGTCCCTGGCGGAACTGCTTGTATTTCGCCGTGTTTGGATTGTGCAGGTGCGCGAAGGCTTCCGGTGTGAAACGTGGAATTTCCTTGTAGAGAATTTGGGGATCGGTCGTCAGCGTGTCGCCAATGCCGAAGCTGTCGTGGCCGACAAGGCCAATGACATCGCCGGGATACGCCTCATCCACGGTTTCGCGGTCGTTGCCGAAAATCTTGTGTGAACTGGACAAGCGAACCTTTTTCTCGGACCGCGAATGATGCACGGTCATGTCGCGCTCGAATTTGCCGGAGCAGACGCGGATGAAGGCGATGCGGTCGCGGTGCTTCGGATCCATGTTCGCCTGAATTTTGAAAATGAAACCGGAGAACGCGGGGTTTTCAGGGGAGATTTCGACGCCGGCCATCACGCGCGGCTTGGGCGCGGGCGAATGCTTCAGAAAGCCGTCGAGCAGCAGTTGCACGCCGAAGTTGTTCACGCCGCTGCCGAAAAAGACAGGCGTGGTTTTGCCCGCGAGCACGGCGGCTTCGTCAAACTCGTGGCCGGCGAGTTCGAGCATTTCCAGCTCTTCCAGCGTCTTGTTGAATTCGGCCTCGCTCAAATTGCCGCGCACCGCCGGGTCGTGCAGGCCGCCGACGGTGACGGGAGCGCGATATTTTCCGCCCACGACACGCTCAAAGGTGTGCATCGTTTTGGTTTGCCGGTCGAAGATGCCTTGAAATTCCGGGCCGTTGCCGATGGGCCAGTTCACCGGAAACGCGCCGATGCCCAGCACGCGCTCCAGTTCATCAATCAGCTCCAGCGGATTTTTCATCGGCCGGTCGCACTTGTTCATGAAGGTGAAGATCGGCACGCCGCGCTGGCGGCAGACCTCGAATAGTTTTCGCGTCTGCGGTTCGATGCCCTTGGCGGAGTCAATCACCATGACCACGGCGTCCACGGCAGTGAGCACGCGGTAAGTGTCCTCGGAAAAATCCTTGTGCCCGGGCGTATCCAGCAGGTTAAGCCGGTAGCCATCGTAATCAAATTGCAGCACGGTGGAGCTGATGGAGATGCCGCGTTTTTTTTCCAGCTCCATCCAGTCGGAGGTGGTGGCGCGCTGGTTTTTGCGGGCGGTCACGGAGCCGGCGAGTTGCACGGCGCCGCCGTAAAGCAGCAGCTTCTCCGTCAACGTGGTCTTGCCCGCGTCCGGATGCGAGATGATGGCGAACGTGCGCCGCTTCGAGATTTCTTTGGCAATGCTCACAACGAAAACGGGGAGAATAGCAGAGAATTTCCAGCCGACAAGCCGGGAAGCGGGGCACGGCGGATTTTCCCGGACCCGGCAAGGGCGGGAGACCGGCCAAATCCGCCCCAGACCCGGCTTGACCTTTGGCGCGAAATCTCCATTATATGCAACCCGGCACTTCCGCCGCTTTCCCATTCACGCCCGTCCGGCGTGATGGTATTTTAGCGGGGTGAGCGCACCGGTCATTTACGATATGCAACACATCCGCAACATCGCCATCATCGCGCACGTTGACCATGGCAAAACCACCCTCGTGGACTGCCTGCTCAAGCAATCCGGCACCTTCCGCGCCAACCAGCATGAGTCGTCCGAAGAACGCCTGATGGACTCGATGGACCTCGAAAAGGAAAAAGGCATCACCATCCGCGCCAAGAACGCCGCGTTCAAATACAAGGATTACCACATCAACATCGTGGACACTCCCGGCCACGCAGATTTCGGCGGCGAAGTCGAGCGCATCATGAACATGATTGACGGCGTGCTGCTCGTGGTGGACAGCGCCGAAGGCCCACAGGCGCAGACGCGCTTCGTGCTCCGCAAGGCGCTCGAAGCCGGGGCCAAGCCGATCGTCGTCATCAATAAGATTGACCGCGACAACGCCAACCCCAAGAAGGTGCTTGACCAGGTGTTCGAACTGTTCATATCGCTGAACGCGACCGATGAACAGCTGGATTTCCCCTTCATTTACGCCTCCGCCAAGCAGGGCTACGCAAAAACCGAACTGGACCACGTGACTGGCACGATGGAGCCGCTCTTTGACGCGATTGTGAAATTTATTCCGCCGCCGCGCGCCAAGGCCGGCGACGGTTTCCAGGTGTTGATTGCCAATCTGGATTACAACGATTACGTCGGCCGTATCGCGTTCGGCAAGATTGTCGAAGGCAAGGTGAAGGTGGGCGATCCCGCCATCTGCCGCCACGGCGACGGCAAGGTCACCAAAAACAAGATCACAAAGATATTCCATTTCGAAGGCATGAAGCGCATCGAAATCGAAGAGGCGCACGCCGGCGACATTGTCGGGCTGGCCGGGTTTGAGGACGTGTTTATCGGCGAAACGCTTTGTGACAGCGAAGCCCGGGCGGCACTCCCCTACATTCCGATTGACCCGCCGACGATCCAGATGGAATTCGCCGTGAACGACGGACCGCTCGCCGGCCAGGACGGCAAGATGGTCACCGCACGCCACATCTGGGACCGTTTGACCCGGGAAATCCGCACGAATGTCGCCCTGCGCATTGCGCAGACGAGCGACCCGAAGGTGTTCGCCGTGAGCGGACGCGGCGAAATGCAAATCGCCATTCTCGTCGAGCAGATGCGCCGCGAAGGCTACGAAGTTTTGGTGTCGCGCCCCGAAGTGCTCTGGAAAAAAGGCCCGAATGGTGAATTGCTGGAACCGATTGAAAAATTGTTCGTGGAAGTGCCAAGTGAAAACCTCGGGGCGATCATGGAAAACCTCTCCGGTCGCAAGGCACAGATCACCAACATGAACCACGTCGGTAACCAGGTTTCCGTCGAGGCACTGGTGCCGATGCGCGGCTTGATCGGCTTTGAAACCGATCTGGTCAACCAGACGAAGGGCATGGGCGTGATGAGCCAC
>JAJXXI010000328.1 GCA_021781185.1 bacterium | reverse complement strand
GCGCCGGATGAGCTTGCCCTTAACCCGTAAACGGGCATAGTAAGTGCCTGATGGAATGTAGCGAATTAAGTTGGAATACTGGGTTTTCTGCCAATCTTTGTCTGGCTTGGCAGCCTCGGTTCCTGTCTGCGCCTCAATCATAGAGTCAGTTTCCAAAAGTCAATTCGCCGCTATTAAATATCGAAAACACATTGATTTTATTGGTTTGCGCCCGTAGCTCAGTTGGATAGAGCATCTGCCTTCTAAGCAGGTTGTCGCGCGTTCGATTCGCGCCGGGCGCACCATATTTTATTGGGGTTTCCGAATGTGATGACCGGAAGGGGACCCGCTATAGTCCAGTTTATAGTCCAATTGGACGCGGGATGACATGGGGCTGTTGTGATGTGCGCCAAACACAAAGCAACATGAAAAATAAATTGGTTAGCGAGGCGGGCACCCCAGCCGCCCCGCAATTCGAGTTGGTTGGAACCGGCATCTATCGGAAAATTAGCAATGGCGTTTATTACGAACGCCCGAATGTCAGCGGCAAGCGGACATGGCGTTCGCTGGAAACCACAAATCTTAAGCACGCCCGCGAGCAGCTTTACAAGCGGCGGGCGGCCATCGGCACAAACAAAGATCCGTATGCCGAGCAGGAAGCGGTGACGGTCGGTGAAATCATCAGCCGCTACCAGACGGATGGCTACCTTGATAAAAACCTGAACGGGCGGACAGGGGGAACATTGGTTGAGGAAACCCGCAACTGCGGCAAGCTGCTGGAATTCTGGAATGACATTCCCGTAAATTTAGTCACGGATGCTGTGTGCGACCGCTATCGCGATTGGCGGATTAAAAGTGTCAGGCACCCAACCTGATGGCTTCACCTTGGGACAACGCCATTGACTTCCATGTCCAGGTGCTCGGCCTGTCCTTACAATTCGGCCAGCGCTGCGGCGGACCTGCCCTCTGCTGTCAGCGCGCGGCCTTGCAGGAAATGAGCGCGGGACTGTTCGTTGGTCGGTGAATCTGGAAGGACCGGCTCAATGGGCGCGAGATTGCTTTCACTCGCCGGCACGGCGCAAACCAGCACGGGAACGCGCCGGGCCTGACAGCGTGCAATCACTTGGGCGTGCGCCTCCAAGAAGCCGTCGCCAATCGGCTGAGCCACGGCAAGTTTCTCGAACTCATTTGTCAGGACGAACTCAATGTCCGGCAACAACGGTTGATGGAACCAGCTCATTGAGCGCGTGGTGAAGGGCTAGCCGCAACCCCAGCTCGATCAACAACAAAAGTGCGACTGGCAACAGCAGCGCGACGATCCGGAAGACGACACGCCTGTTTCGGGGAATGTTTTTTGTTGAAGCCTTCACGAAGCACGTGGATTTGCCGGACCGCAAATCAATTTCGATTTTGGTGGCAGCTCAAAAGGCAAACCCGGCATTCGTCTCAACGAATGCCGGGAGTTGTTCGTGAAAAATCAAACCGACATCAATCATCAGGAACGACGACGCAGAATCATCAGCAACCCCATGCCAGCGCCAATCAACGCCATGGAGGACGGTTCCGGCACAGCGCTGATGTTCACGGTGACATTATCCAAATTGATGTCACCATAATGACCAAGGCCATCAGTGCCACCATTGGCGATTCTCAATCCGTTAAGCGCCAGGCTTGCCGTTCCGGTGCCGCTCAAAAAACCCGAATTCGATGTGAATGTCCAAGCACCGGTGTCATACGCATAGGTAAGGACCAGGTGATTGATCTGCTGGGTGTCTCCGGAACCTTGTGCGCCTCCGATGGCAGCGCCGTCCTTGCCCAACGAGGTCGTGCTAACCAGTCCCGCAAACATTTGTTCAGTCCCACCAGCGGCACCATCATAACCACTATACAAGCTGATGCCTGCCCAGCAGCCAGCGTAAGGTCCTCCCACTTCATCTGACGGCGTCGGGGACACCATGTCATACGAGAGCGCGAGCATCTGCCCCGCACCGAGAGTCGCGGTAAATGAATCAAAAAGCTGGCGCCCGTTTCCACTCGTGTCCAAAGAATTTTCAGCACTAATATCCCCGCCATTGCCGTTTCCATCATACCATTTTCCTCCGATATCTGCCGTTGTCCCGGCAATTGCGGTTCCCGTAGTTCCACTGAAGGTCTCCGAGAAAACGGTGGCCCCCTGACATACAGAGAGGGAAGCCGCAGCAATGGCAAGTGCTGCGATGAGTGCATGGACTTGTGGTTGTTTAATGATTCGCTTTTTCATGATTTGCTGATTTTGTTGTTTGGTTCCAAAAACCGCCACCCACCACACATGAATGTGTGACACTGCATGGCACGGTTGATTAATAGAATACACGCGGCTCACCGGCGAACAATACCCATGGATATGGGTATTCCTCCAAAAGGCCGACATGGATCACGGACGGTCAAAACCAGCCGTCTCGAACATTGGTTCCACCCCGGGGCGGCAAAGCCGGTGCTCGACCTATCCGCCGTCGGCCGCCACAGGTGTGTGATCGCAGGTGAAAACCACCGCCATCCGTTTCAGGGGGATGACGGTGGTTGAAAGAATTCGAAAATGAACAGGTTGCTCCACCAAAGCGATTTTTGCTCAAGTCACGAGTGGATTCACCCCGAACAGTTTCGCCGCCGCGTCCAACGCTACCACGGCAACCACGCTATGCGTAACATCCTTTGTTGGGATCAATTCCTGGCCATGTCCTTCGCGCGAATCACTTGTCGAGATAGCTTGGCCGACATCGAAGTTTGTTTGCGCTCGCACCCCAACCAACTCTATCACATGGACTTCCGTTCAACTGTGGCCCGCAGCACGCTGGCCGATGTCATCCGGCCGGTTTTGCACCCGGCGACAATGCCCAACAGGTTTTCCTTGGTAAGCAACAGCAACGGTCCCCGCTTCTGTCCAACCTCGCGTTGGACGGAATGGCACAGGCCGTCCAAGCAATGGCCGCGCAGCCGGACAAAGTCAATCTCGTGCGCTGGTCGTGCCCGAACATCGGAACAAAACGCTCGGATGGATTCCCTGCCGCTACTTCTCAGCGGACGACAAAGGCCGCTTCTCGGTTCGCGTCCATGACCGGGAAGGCAAGCAACGGGTGCTCAAAGTTCATCGGCTGGCGCACACTGTTATTGAACGACACATCAAGGCGCGGGGAGAAGCCAATCCTTATGATCCGAACTACACGAGGTATTTTGAAAACGCAAGAGTTTCGCCTGGCGAACGTATCCGGTCCGCCATGACCGAATGCGAACCGGCGGTCGTCGTGAAAGAGCTTATACCGGCAGCCTTGGTTGACCGGGACAGGAGCACGAGGTGGGCAAGCGGTTTGGCGGTTCAGTTTGATGCAGGCAAGCTTTCTCATCGTTCGTAGCCAAGAAGCCAGCCCGGTGCTCATTCTTCCTTGGCACCACGGGTGCTTTGGTTGGCGTGTATCGTTCCATAATTTTTCAGACAGACGGCTTCGTCGGCGCAACCGGGTTTTTCCGCCTCAATTCTTTTCCAGCAACAGCACCCGGTTTGATTTCTCGCGCAGGGCGGCTTCCGTTTTTTGCAGGGCGGGATAATCCGCCGGTGCCACGAT
>JAJXXI010000070.1 GCA_021781185.1 bacterium | reverse complement strand
CCTTATTGTTTTTTTCCGGCATTTCGGCAGTTTGCGCGCATGAATCCATTCTCCACCGGGCGCATTTTACACGCGGCGCTTTTATTGCTGGTGACGGCCACGGTCGCTTCGGCCGCGCTGCCAGGCGCAACCGCCATGGCGCCGGCAAGTAAAATCCAACTGTTTGACGGCAAAGATTTTTCCGGCTGGACGTTTGTTTCCAAAGACACGACCGCTCCGGCGGCGTCCATCTGGTCGGTGACCAACGGTGTCATTCTGTGTCAGGGTAATCCCAAAGGTTATGCGCGCACGCTTCAAACCTATCGCGACTACCAGTTGCACGCCGAATGGCGCTTCCCGGCCGGCCCGGGCAACAGCGGTGTTTTCCTGCACGTCGCTGGAGACGACAGAGTCTGGCCGGAATGTTTCGAGGCTCAACTGCTCTCCGGCAGCGCGGGTGAAGTGCGGCTCAATGGCGGCGCGCAAGCGGGTCATCTGCCCAAACCGGGCGCAAAAAGTTTTCCCCGCCGCCAACCCGCTTCGGAAAAACCCGTGGGCGAATGGAACAGCTATGACATTCTCTGCCGCAGCAACACCATCACCGTCCGCGTTAACGGCGTGCTGCAAAACGAAGTCACTGGCACCTCGGTCAGTTCCGGCGCGATTGGGTTGCAGGCCGAGGGCAAGCCGGTGGAATTTCGCAACCTGGTGCTTGAACCGTTGCCGTGAGTTCAACCTGGGAAATTCCGGCAGACGCCGACCGCCAAGGCTTCAGCCTTTAGACCCGGCATCACTTGGGTGCGGCAACGGTAATTGCCCTGCCAGTGTAGTGGATTTTGACATCCGGCGCGGGCGTGGCCGCCCCGCCCACGCCGTGACCGGGCCTGACAAACACAAGGTCAAATTCACGCGCCTTCAACATGCCGGGGAATTTCCCTTCGCGCCGGCCGATGACCAGCGTCTGTTTTGCCTCATTCCAAACGAACGGAATCGTCGCATAAGCACCGCGTTCGTAGTCGTAATTGTCGCCTTCATCCTCGTAGAGAGTGAACTCGCCGTCCGCACCGCGATAGACGCGGAGTTCCAGCGGGTCGGCCGGTTTTTGACCGGCGTATTGCACCAGCGGGCCAATTGGCAGGATGGAACCGGCGCGCACAAACAACGGAATCCGCTCCAGCGGCGCGGGCGTCTGAACCGTGTTGCCGCCGGCGTGTTGCCCGCCGTTCCAGAAATCCACCCAGCTTGCGCCGGCGGGCAGATAGACGGTTTTGTTGGTTGCCAGCGCCGTGGTCACGGGCGCGACGAGTAACGCGGGACCAAAGAGATATTCGTCACTGACGGCCAGCGCCCGGGGATCGGAGCGGAAATCCATCGCCAGAGCCCGCATCATCGTGTCGCCGTCATGCGTCACCTGCCAGGCAACGGAATAAATGTAGGGCAGCAGCCGATGGCGCAGATCGTCATAATCGGTGATGATCTTCTGCGTGGCCGGCAGGAAATTCCAAACTTCCGTGGCCGTATTGCCGCCGTGAACGCGCTGGATGGGGCAGAAGGTGCTCCATTCAAACCAGCGGGCGAGCAGTTCGTTGTAGTCGGGCGAAGTGTATTGATCTGCGGGACGCCAGAAGCCGGCGCAATCGGTCGTCCAATACGGCACGCCGGTCAGGCAGAAATTTAGCCCCGCCGGAATCTGCCGGCGGAACGTCTCCCAGTTGCCGGCGATGTCGCCTGACCAGACGCCGGCGGCATAGCGTTGAAGTCCCGGAAATGCTGAGCGGGTGAGGATACACACGCGCTTGTCGGAACTGGCGGCGCGCTGGCCTTCGTAAAGCGACTCATTCGCAAACAGCGAATAGGCGTTCTGCAGCAAATCGCCGCTGCCCAGGACCGTCTGCTGGCCGTGCATGTCCTTGCCGGTGTCGCCCGGCTCGGTGGCATCGCCCCACCACGCATCCACGCCAAATTGAAAAAGGTCGCGATTGATGAATTGCCAGCGGATGTCGCGGGCGACGGGATCGAAGACATCAATCCATTTGCCGAGCATTTTGGTTTTTTTATCCAGTTCCACGCGCACGGAACCGCGCGGATTGCACCAGACGGAAATCATGAACTTGACGTGCTCATCATGCAGTTGGCGAATCATGGCGGCGGGATCGGGATAGCGGGCGCGGTCAAATTCGTAGGCGCCCCAACTGTGGTTGGTCCAGTATTGCCAGTCCTGCACGATCAAATCCAAGGGGATCTGGCGGCGGCGGAACTCGGTGGCGGCCGCCAACAATTCCTGCTGGCTGTGGTAGCGCTCGCGGCATTGCCAGAAACCGAACGCCCACTCCGGCCACATCGGCGCCGCGCCTGTCGCCAGCCGATAACCGCGAATCACCTCGTCCAGCTTCGGCCCGTAGAAAAACGTGTAATCCAAGGCGCGTCCGAACTGCGAGCGGAACGTCGTGGTGTCCGCGCGCAGGCCGGCGGACAAGGTCACATTCACGCCACCGCGCACAAGGATGTTGCAGGTTTTGCCGGCCGGCAGCCGGATCGTTCCGCACAGGCTGCGCGGCGTCCAGTAGTTCGTCACGATGGCTATTTCACGTCCATCCACGGCGATGGAAAACTGCTCGCGATTGTTGTCCGCCTTGGCGAAGAAAACATATTCGCCCGCCGCGCCGCTGGTGAAGGTTCCGCGCCAGGCATAAATTTTCGGCGCTTTGCCCGGCGCAACCGCGTTGGTTGGAATCTCGATCAACGCACCGCGTTGCAAGGGAACTTCGGTGGGCAGCGGATTGAAATCCGTGACGGAAGCGTTGTCCCAGAGCAAACCGTAGCCCCGGCTGGAAACGAGCATGGGCATGACGCACGTCGTGTTGTGCTGAAGCAGTTCCCGCGGCAGCCCGCGCCAGTTCCACAGGCCCTCCTGATACTGGCCGAGGCCGTATAGGAACTCATCCGGCGCACTCACAAAGGTCTGCTCCACCCGATACAACGGTTCATTGGGAACGGCGGCAAATTTCTTCCCGCCCGCCGCCGGCTCTTGCAGCAGCTTATGTCCCGCCGCATCCAGAAACGTGATGGCTCCCGACGACCGCTCGACACGAGCCTGCAATTGGTCGGTGGCAATCACCACGGCGTTCGATGTTTCGCTGACCTTGAACGGCACCGGTGTCCACTGACGTGTCACCACAAATTTTTCCAACGGCGGCAGCGGGTTGGCCGGCGCGGCAATCACCCGAAAAATCCGGTCCGTGCAGACCTGGATTTTCATCACGCCGGACGGCAGGAAAAACGTCACACCATCGGCATCCATTTTCAGCGCCTGGGCCGGTGCCGGAGCAACCGACAGGGCCAGCACGGCCAGGATCGCCAGGAAATTGGGGAGCTTCATCCGGACAGGCTGGCAAAATCAAATCACAGCGACAAACCAAATTCCGACGGACCATGGCATCAGCTCTTGAGCAACGGTGGCCATGAGCGTTTGAAGTCTTTGTGGGGGAGTTTATTCGCCGCGTCAGCTTTCAGGGCGATTGACTGTGACGATTTCTTCGGGTGAATCAGGCGTGTCCCCCGGACAGCCGCAAGCCGGCGAACAGCAAGTGCCGCGAGTAAAAGGTG
>JAJXXI010000181.1 GCA_021781185.1 bacterium | reverse complement strand
CAGAATAGCGACTCAAATTTAAATTTTATGCAAGCAACCCGAATTCTCCCCGATCTGCAATGTTCACTCCTGTGCGAGGAAGTCCGTCAGGAAGTTAACGGCAACCTCTTTCTCATCGGCGTGGTCAACGTCATTCGCGTTCCGCAACTGCCGATCGTGGCCGGACGCATTTGCATTTTCAACCGCTGGGTGGCTGGCATCGGCCAGTTCAACGAGACGGTCCGTCTGGTGGGACCGGATCAAACCACCGTCGTCAGCAAGGGTGAGTTGAAGTTTGAATTGCGCGACCCGGCGTTGTGCGCCACCAATGTCATGCTTTTCGGCCAGGTCAAATTCGAGACCGCCGGCACCTATTATCTGGAGGTCCTCGTGGATGACGTGATGAAGCTGCGTTATCCGGTGCCCGTCGTGGTTGCCGCGCCGCCCGCCGGCCAGCCGGGCGGCCAGCCGGCACCCGTTCAATAATTTTCCCTCGCGGTGAGTGCGTTCACCGAACCATCCTTTGCCTGGGAGCCGTTCACTCCGCGCGGGGTGGCGGCGTTTGCCCGCGCTTCATTTGAACGCCTGTTCATCATTCAGGCCATTTTCGCGCTGCTCGCGGCGGCGGCAGTGGTCTGGCTGCTCTCCGATGCCATTTTTCCCACGATTGACGCCACCATCGAAAGCCTGCCAGACAGCGGCAGCATCCACGGAGGCCGGCTTGACTGGCGGGATGATTCGCCGGTGATTCTGGCGGAAACCAGCATTCTGGCGGTAAGCGTGGATCTGGATCACAGCGGCACGCTGCTTGCGCCCGCCGATTTTCAAGTGGAACTGGGCCGGAATACGCTGTGCGTTTATTCACTGTTTGGTCAGGCCGAACTGAATTATCCCTCCGGCTACAGCCTTGCCCTCAACCAGCCCGAGGCGCGTCCTGCCTGGGGCGCCTGGGCACCCAATCTCTTGGCTATCGCCGCCATTGGCACCTTTTTCGGGATGCTGCTGGTCTGGGCGTTGCTGGCGACGGTTTATTGCCTGCCAGTGTGGCTCATCTGTTTTTTTGCGAATCGTGACTTGAACCTGTTCGCCTGCTGGCGGCTGGCGGGGGCCGCGCTCATGCCCGGCGCGGCGCTGATGTCGCTGTCGCTGGTGCTTTATGATTGGCGGGTGTTCGATCTGGTGCAGCTCTGTTTCGCCTTCGGGATGCATCTGGTCATCGGCTGGATTTATCTCTTCGTCAGCCCGCTCTTCTTGAACCGGACCCAGCCGGCAGAAAAATCGAATCCATTCGGGGAGAAGAAGTGATATCCAGATCATCCCCTGCAAAACCAAGGGTTGAATCGGTTTGCGTCTGATTTGTGGCAAACCATTTGATGCGGGAAAATGGCTGCGGTCCGGTCAGTCAAGCCGCTGCCAGATTCGTGTTTATGCGCAACTTTCATGGTTCAATGGCGGGCCTTCAACTCAGCCAAAAATTGACACGGTCGGCCCGCGACTTTAGCCTCTGCGGATGTCTCGACTGCCGTTTGAACTCTTCCTGGCGCTGCGTTATTTGCGGCCCAAACGGACGTTTGTCTCGGTCATCACGCTGATCTCCGTCCTCGGCGTCGCGCTTGGCGTCGCGGTGCTCATCATCGTCATCAGCGTGATGAGCGGGTTTGACCACGACCTGCGCGACAAAATTCTCGGTTTCAACGCCCACATCACCGTGTCCCAACCCGGGCGGCCGATGAAAAATTATTCTGCAGTCGAAGCGTTGATTTCCAAGGATAAGGAAGTGCTGGGGGTGTCGCCGTTCATTTTTGGCCCGGTGCTGGTCGAAACCGAGGGGGATACGAACCATCCGTCATTGCAAGACGCGCCGATGTTGCGCGGGGTTGCCCCGGAGTCCGAGGGCAAAATCAGCAATCTGCCGCGCGACATTGTTGCCGGAAAATTTGACCTGAGCGGGCACGGTCTGGTGGTGGGTGTTGATTTTGCAGACAACCTGCGGCTGTCCGTGGGCGATCATCTTTCCATCTATTCCGCCCGGGAAATCAGGCGCATGAAGGCTGCGCGCGACAGCAAGCAGGAGGAGGCCATCCTGCCGGACGATTATGTGGTGCGTGGCATTTTCGACGCGGGTTATTACGAATACAATTCCCGCGTCATCGTGACCTCGCTGGAAAATGCGCAGGATTTGTATGATCTGGGCGACTCCGTTCACGGCCTGTTCGTGATGCTGAATGACCCGTATCGTGCCAATGCGGTCAAAGCCCGGTTGCAGGCCGAACTGGGTGCCGATTATTATGTCTCGACGTGGATGGAACAAAATTCCGGCATTCTGAACGCGCTCATGGTGGAAAAGAATGTGATGTTTTACCTCCTGTTCTTCATTGTGCTCGTGGCGGCCTTGTGCATCTTGAGCGCGCAGATCACCTTTGTCGTCCAGAAAACCCGCGAGATCGGGATGTTGAAGGCACTGGGGGCCTCGAACTTGCAAATCTCCGGCATCTTTCTCGGCCAGAGCGCCATCATCGGACTGATCGGTGTGGCTTCCGGATTTGGACTCGGCATGCTGGCGCTGGCGTATCGGAATGAATTTCTCCATTTCATGAACCGGCTGACCGGCTTTGAACTTTTCCCCGCCTCAATCTACGGCTTTGCCGAACTGCCGGCGGTGATCACGCCACGCGACGTGGTGATCATCTGCCTGAGTTCATTTGTCATCTGCATCATCGGCGGTGTGCTCCCGGCGATCCGGGCCGGCCGCTTGAAACCCGTGGAGGCGCTGCGTTATGAGTGAAATCTTGCTGTCCGCCTGCGGGCTGAAAAAATCCTACGTCATGGGACGGCGCACGCTGGAAGTGCTGCGCGGTGTGGATGTGGAAATTCCGCGCGGTGATTTTCTGGCGCTGCGCGGAGCGTCGGGCGCGGGCAAAAGCACACTGCTCCACTTGATTGGCGGACTGGATACGCCGAACGCCGGGGAAATCTTTTTCGCCGGGGAAAATCTCGCGCGTTATTCCGAGGGCCGGCTGACGGATTTTCGAAACCGCCGCGTGGGTTTTGTTTTTCAGTCGTATCATCTGTTGCCGGAACTCACCGCGCTGGAAAACGTCTGCTTGCCCGGGCGCGTTGCGCGGCGGTCCGCCGGCCTGGTCACAAAACGGGCCGGGGAGTTGCTGGCGCGGGTCGGGTTGGCGGATCGTCTGGACCACAAGCCTTCCGAGCTTTCCGGCGGTGAACAGCAGCGCGTGGCCATTGCCCGCGCCCTCATCAACGAACCGGTGCTGCTCCTCGCCGATGAGCCCACTGGCAACCTGGACTCGCACACGGGCGGCGACATCATGGATCTCCTGAAAAGTCTGCGCATGGAGAGGCAGACCACGCTGGTCATCGCCACGCATGATGCCAAAGTCGCCACGCTCGCGCCGCGGGTGATCGAACTGGTGGACGGGCTGATTGCCTGAGCTTGTCGGCGACGACGTGAGGGGCCTCCAAACCAATTTTGATTTGAGCCGCGTCACCCCGTCTCCGACATTTGATCAAAGACCATGAGCCGCGATTACTGGGAAAACCGCTATCAGACCAGGGAAATGTCCTGGGAAAAAGGGGCGCCATCGCCGG
>JAJXXI010000192.1 GCA_021781185.1 bacterium | reverse complement strand
CCGGCGGACTGGCGTTGAGCTTCGACAGCGAGGCGTTTCCCGACGCCGTGCCGCTCGGCGGCCAGCCGGTGGCGCTGACCTACGCCTATTCGCCGGGCGAAGAGCAGGACGGCGTGACGGTGAAACTCGGTTTCAGCCTCGCGCAGACTGTTTCGCAGTCATGTGTGGAATGGTCCGTGCCCGGCCTGCGCGAAGGGCTCGTGAACGAACTGCTCCGCGCGCTGCCCAAAAGCATCCGGCGCGAGTTGCAACCGTTCCCGCCAAAAGTGGCGGAAATCGTCAATGAACTTCAGCCCGCCGGCGATTCGTTGCAGCAGGATTTGGCGGCGTTCATTCGTCGGCGTTACGGCGTGGAGATTCCCGCGAACGCGTGGCCGGCGGACGCCATTCCCGCGCATCTATGGCCGCGCATCGAGGTCCTCGGCAACGACCAGAAGACGCTCGGCACCAGCCGCGACCTCGCCGCGCTCCGGCAAAAGCTGGAACAGGTGAAAACCAAGCCGGCACCGGACGATTCGGCCTGGGCGCGGGTCGCGAAACAATGGGAACGCACGGGCATCATCGCGTGGAATTTTGGCGATCTGCCCGCGCGCATCACCGTCAGCGAGAGCGGCCCGGTGCCGACTTATGCGTGGCCGGGTCTGCAAGTTGAGAAGGACAGCGTCAGCCTGCGCTTGTTCCGCAGCGAGGAACTGGCGCGGCGCGCGAGCCTTGGTGGGATTCAGAAGCTCGTCGAGCTGGCGCTCTCCGAGGATTTCGCCTGGCTGCACCGGGATTTGCGCGAGCTGAACCGCTTTGACTCGCTGACAGCCAATCTTTGTCCGTTGGACGAATTGCAGGAGCAGGCGTATGAAAATTTAAAGCGGCACATCCTGCCCGACGAAGTTTTCCCCGTGCTGACCCTGGTGAATTTCAACGCCGCTGTGCAGCAAACGCGACTGCAAATTCCCGGCCTCGCCCTGCGGCTGGTGGATCAGGTTGGCGCGATCCTCCGGGCGCGAAAAGAAGTCCAGCAACGCTGCGGCCCGACGCCAGTGCTGCCGATGTCCAAGCCGAAGAAGCTGTCCGATTTGAGCCAGTTGAACCTGGCCACGAAGGACGCGCCGAAGCCCGCGAACATTTGGGCGGAAGAATTGGAAGCGCTGCTGCCGCGAAATTTTCTGGCGACGATTCCATTCGCGCAACTCACGCACCTGCCACGCTATCTGAAGGCGCTCGCCACGCGCATGGAGCGGGCGAAGTTGAATCCGGTGAAAGACAAGGAGCGCGTGCAGCTATTGGTGCCATATCAGGAAACCCTGCGGCAGTTTACCGCGAACCCGCCCGCCGCCGCCGAAGCACGGCGGCAACTGGAAGTGTTTCGCTGGATGGTGGAGGAATACAAAGTCTCGCTTTTCGCGCAGGAACTCGGCACCGCATATTCTGTTTCCTCCAAGCGACTTGACGAGCAGCGACAACGGATTTAAATCCGCCCCGCAGTGGCCAATTCATGCCACAGGACTTTTTCCTCAAATCTGGTAAGTTTCCGTTCCACTGAGTGTCCTTTCACCTTTTGGATAAGTCAGGGCGTCGTTGAAAAGCCCGCGTATGAATCACATAAAGCATCCGGTTTATCTGCTCGTATCGTTGTTTCTGCTGATGGCAGAATTCCCGGCTTCGGCGTTTACGGCCAAAGACGCCGACACCATGGCCCGCGCCTTCAACAACGCCTTTTACTCAGTGAACGGCGCCAACGGTTTTTTCAAGGATACGCAGACGAGCGGTTCGCCGGCCTATTTTTGGGGTCAGGCGGAGATGATTGAATGCGTGATTGACGCCTACGAGTGGACCACGAATGCCACTTACAAGGGCATGATCACCAATCTGCTGAACGGCTTCACCCAGAACAACGGCACCACCTGGACGTCCTGGAACATTTACAACGACGACATCATGTGGGCGACAATAGCTTTCGCCCGCGGCGGTGTGGATACCGGCAATATGAATTATTGCAATCTCGCCAAAGCCAACTTTGACGCCTGCTATGCGCGGGCCTGGGACAGCACGCTGGGCGGCGGATTTTACTGGAGCACGGACAATCAATCGAAAAATGCCTGCGCCAATGGCACGGCTGCCATCGCCGCTTATCTGCTTTATCAGATTTATGGCGACACCAATTATCTGAACAAGGCCAAGGCTCTTTATAACTGGGAGCGCTCGGTTCTCTACAATACAAACACCGGGGCGATTTATGATTCCATCAGCACCGGTGGCTCAATCAATTACTGGTCCAGCACTTACAATCAGGGCACGTTCATCGGGGCGGCAAATTTTCTGGGACTTACCAACGACGCGACCTTGGCGGCCAATTTCACGATGGCGAATATGACCACGGGTGGGGTCCTTCCCGAATACGGCATTGCCGGCAACAACTCGGGTTTCAACGCCATTTTTCTGCGTTGGATGACGCGGTTTATGAGGGATCACCACCTGCAAAGCACCTACGAACCGTGGTTGCAAATCAATGCCGAGGCGGCGTGGGATCAGCGGCGCGCGGACAATTTATCCTGGTGCCAGTGGCTTCATCCCAGTCCTGCCGGCACCAATTTTTATGCCTGGGATTGCATTTCCTCGTTTGAAACCATGATGGCGGCGGAACCGACTGAAGGTGCCTCCACATTTTTGGTGCCGACGGGTTGTAATGGCTACTGGCCGCTGGATGCGACCAGTGGCAATGTCGCGGCCGACGCTTCTGGCAATGGGAATGATGGCGCAGTGAGCGGAGCCACCTGGAACAGCAGCGGTCGCATCAATGGTTGTTTAATGTTTAACGGGATCAACAGTTCCGTCCGGGTGAACAATCCGATGAATGCCGATTTTAGCATTGTTTTCTGGGTCAAGACCACGCAAACCGCCGGCACGGGCCAATGGTATAACGGCGCTGGTTTGGTAGATGGCGATGTGCCCAGCACGAAGAATGATTTCGGCACCGCCCTGGTCGGCAGCAAATTTGCCTTCGGCATCGGCAATCCCGACACGACGATTTTTTCAACGAGCTCGATTAACGACGGCGTGTGGCACCAATGCGTGGCGACACGGCAGCAAGTGAACGGTGCCATCAAGATTTATGTGGATGGTCATCTGCAAGCCTCGGGCACCGGAAATCAAAATTCGTTAAGGGATACCACGCAATTGCTGTTCGGGGCGATTGCCTCGGGCGGCGGTTATTTCAACGGCAGCCTGGATGACGTTCAATTCTACGCGCGCACTTTGAGCAGTGATGAAGTCTTGGCGCTCTATAATTGCCGCACCATTCCACCGGTGGCGGCGCCGGTAAATTTGACCGCCACGGCCGGCAATGGCCAGGTTCAATTGAACTGGTGGTCGGCACCCAACAGCACCAGTTACAACGTCAAACGTTCACTCGCCGATGGTGGACCTTATGTCACCATCACCAATGTCAGCCACGCGGCTTTCACAGATACAAATGTTTTGAGCAATCGGACTTATTATTATGTGGTTTCAGCGGTAAATGGTCTGGGTGAAAGCACCAATTCACCTCAGGTCAGTGCCAATATTTCCACATTGTCCGTCTGGCTCAAGGCAGAT
>JAJXXI010000400.1 GCA_021781185.1 bacterium | reverse complement strand
ATCCGGGTTTTCCGCCGTCAGCGCCGCCGAGGCGTCGAACAAAACCAGATGGCGGCGTCCGGCTTTTTGGGCTTCCTGGGTGATGAGGTTGTTCAGCCGGGAATCGGTGCGGAACGGCAGGGCGTCGTCATCGCAGGCGAGCTGCAGATGTTCGCGGGCGGCGGTCAGGTTGGCTTGGGCCAGCAGGCATTGGCCCCATTGATATTGCAGAGCGGCATACTTGGCGTCCAACTGGGCGGCTTGCGCGTAAAATTTTTCGGCTCCGGCGAAGTCATGCTGGGCCGCCGCCTGCAAGCCGTTCGTAAAGAGCAGGTCAAAGTGCGCGCGGTCGGCGGGCGAAAGCCCCGCATCGTGCCGCGAGGCAAAGGGTGGACAGTTCTTGAGATTGACCGCGACAGTGTTCAGCAGGACTTTTGCGCCGCAACCGAGGCCGGCGCGCACGATGTCGTCCAAGTTGATTTGGAAATTGCGATAGACGTTTTCCCGCAACGGGCTGTCGGGGGCGATTTCGTTCTGCATGAACATTTCCATGCCGCCCCAGGAGGTGGGGTCGGCGCCGTGCTGGCGCAGTTTGCGGGCCAGCCCGGCAAAAAGTTGTCCGGTGCGCAGGCGCTGGACAGCGGTGACGAACCGCACATAGGGCAGCGGCGGCGCACGCCGGCCAAACACGGTGGCGGCACCGAACGGCCCCACCATTTCGTTGTTGCCCATGTAAATGATCCAGATATCGCCGTCGTGCCGCGCGCATTCGCGGGCGATGGGGAGGATGACGTGGGAATTGATGGCGGTGAAAGCCGTGTTGACGACTTCAAATTTCGTGTCCGGAAATTTTTCGCGCAACTGGATTTCGAGGTAGCGGGCCGGGCCGTAGGCGGGTTCGGGATCGCCCATCGCGGCCGATTCGCCGAAGACAAATATGCGAATGGTCCCCGGCGGTTTCACGGCCGGCATCCGCAAGGCACCGGGGTTGCGGGCGTTGTTCCTGGGAAAAAAGCGGAAGCTGAAATTGTCGTTCTGAACGAACCAGGGCTGGTGGCCGATGGTGATGCGTTTGAAAAAACGCGGATCAAACCCGTAGCCGCCCAGGCGCAGGCCGGTTTCCAAAGCGCCGAGCAGAACGAAGGGGAGCAGCAGCAGCGTGATTCGGAAAAGCCAGATCTTCCGGCGTGAAAGCGGCTCGGGCACCGGCCGGGACGCGGCGCGATGCGCCTTTGATTTTGGGTTTCGGGGATTCAATGGCCGGAATGTAAGTCCTTCAGGCTGGAATAGGCAACTCCAACCCGATGCCGGGGGGGCGGGATTTTACTCGCATGTTTGTGCGGTAGCGTCAGCGGTGTGAAACTCTGATAACCTGTCGTGTGATTGCGAAAAAAGTGCCCGGCCGGGCCGGGGTCGTTTGGGCTGGAGACCTGAGCCGGCCATCTGTGGGTTGGAAACCTTCCCGGCGGTTTCCTTTGCTCTTGCGCAGCGTCATTGTGCTGCTGCTGGCCGGTGGACTGCCCGCGTTTTCCCAGTCACCTTCCAACAGCCTCTGGCGCACGCAGAGCATCTACCAGATCGTCACTGACCGCTTTTACGACGGCGATCCGGGCAACGACAATGCGGAGGGTAACTACGCGCCCGGCAATCCGGCCGGCGTGCATGGCGGCGATTTTGCCGGGATCGAGCAGCAGTTGGATTACATCAAAGCGCTGGGGGCGACCGCCATCTGGATCTCGCCGGTCGTGCTGAATACCGAAGGACAATTCCATGGCTACGCGGCCTGGAATTTCAACGCCGTGGCGCCGCACTGGGGCACGCTGTCAAATTTGCAGCACATGGTGCAGGCGGCGCACGCGCGCGGGCTGCGGGTGATTGACGACATCGTGGTGAATCACGCGGGCGATCTCGTGACCGGCAGCGGGCCGGGCTATCCCAATTTCAATTATCCCACCGGATACGCGCTGGGCTATCGGAGCAGTTCCAAAACGTATCCTGCTCCGTTCAACTTGAGCGCCACCAATCCTTCGCTCACCAACCTGTTTCACAACTACGGCAACATCGGGGATTACAACAACCGAACCCAGGCGCTTCTGGGCTGGCTGTCCGGGCTGAATGATTTCCGCACGGAAACACCTTATGTGCAGACGCAGATGGCGGGCGTTTATGAATCCTGGATTGGGCAGGCGGGATTTGATGCGTTTCGCGTGGACACGGTGCTGGAGGTGGACATGGGCTGCTGGCAGAGTTTTTGCCCGGCCATCCACGCGTATGCGGCGGCGCATGGCAACACGAACTTTTTCATGTTCGGCGAGGCGTTCAACAGTTCGGAAAGCTTGGTGGGCTCCTACACCGGCAGCGAGGGCGGGGGACCGTTCAAGTTTGATTCTGTTTTGGATTATCCGCTGTATTTCGTGGACAACAGCGTGTTTGCCACCGCCAGCGGGAGCACGGCGCAGATTGAAAATCATTATGCCGCCGTGGCCGCCGATTACGATCCCGCCTCGCAAATGCAGTTGGTGACGTTTCTGGACAATCACGACAACCCGCGTTTTCTCAGCCGCAGCGAGGCGAGCGGGAATACGAATGCCTTGAAAGTGGCGCTGGTCTTTCTTTACACCGCGCGCGGCATTCCGTGCCTGTATTACGGCACCGAGCAGGCGTTCAACGGGGTGACCGATCCCTACGATCGCGAGGACATGTTTGCCGGCCAGTTCAAGGACGCCGGCCAGGCGGGCGTGGACAGTTTCAACATGACGCATCCGTTGTTTCAATGGATCGCGCGGCTGAACAACTTTCGCCGGCTCTACCCCGCGCTGACGCTCGGTGCCTACGTCAATCAGGCGAGCAACTCCAATGGACCGGGGCTGTTCGCCTATTCGCGCGTGCTGGGCACCCAGGAAGTGTTTGTGGTGTTCAATACCGCCGGCACTGTGCAAACGCTGCCGGCCCACACCCTGACATATCCGGCCGGAACGGTGCTGGAGAATTTGTTGGCCCCGGCCGAAACGATCACGCTGGCCGCCGGCTCGCAAACGCCCGCCATCAACGTGCCTTCCATGGCCGCCAAAATCTTCCTCGCGCAATCCCAGGTGCTGCCGCTGGACCCGGTGGTGATCAGCAATTCACCCGACCATGCCGCCACGGGCGTTTCAACGCTTTCACCGGTCGTGCTGCAATTCAGCCAGCCGATGAACACCAACAGTGTTCAAACCGCGTTTTCCACCGTGCCCGCTGCCGCAGGAACTTTCAACTGGTCGGCCAGCGATGACACGATGACCTTCACGCCGTCCGGCGCGGGATTTGCGCCGCTGACGAACATCGCGGTGACCGTGAGCCACTCGGCGTTTGCCGCCGTTTCCGGCAAGGCGCTGACCGCTTCCTATCATTTGCTGTTTCAAACCACCCAGGCTCCACCCTCGGTTTATTTTTCCAGCCCGGCCAGCGACAGCGCGGTGGTTCCGCTCGGGAGCAATACCACTTACCTGATCCAAATGTGTTACACGCCCACGCTGAACACGAACGATCCGAGCCTGTTCAACCTGACCATCAACGGTGTGGTGCAGCCGTCGTCCGCCTTCATCTTTCGTCCCCCGGGCTCCGTGGCTGGATGCCCCGGCCAGC
>JAJXXI010000314.1 GCA_021781185.1 bacterium | reverse complement strand
ATGACGCCGTTGGTCACGCTCCACGTTTTCCGCGGATCGGCGTTGTTTTTCATGCAAAACGTCCAGCCGGTGAAATCCTTCTGGTTGAACAGGGCCACGGAGGTTTCCCGGGTGGGGAACGATCGGGGAAAGGGTTTTCCATCCTGCGAAAAGGCGGCGATGCATGAGACCATCAACAGGCCGGCAATCGTAATGAATTTCATCGCGGCAGGCTGCGCGGTGAAGTTTTATTTGGCAAGCGGATTCAGGGTTTGCCGGCGACGAGTTCCGCGCGCCAGATTTCGAACTGCGCGGTCAGGCCAACGTGCTGGAGGAAATCCGTGTTCACGGGGCTGGCGATCATTTCGGGATGAGCGGCCTGGGCGTGCTGGAGGGCGTTGGCGATGTGGACGCCGCCGGCAAGGCATAACTCGCGGTTGCCACAGCGCCCCGGCTCATGGTGGCAGGCCACGGCTTCGACGAGCGGGATCGGCAGGCCCCACAATGCCAGCAGATATGCGCCCACCTCGGCGTGCGTGGTCTGGAAATGTTCTTGTTCGACCAGAAACAGCGGCGTTTTGGTGTTGCGTGATTCCGCCAAAACGGCGGCGTATTCCTCGGGCAGTCCGTCAGCGAGAATTAATTTGCCGATGTCGTGCAGAATCCCGGCGGTGAAGGCGAGTTCCGCAAATTGCGGGTCGCGGAGAAATTTATTGAAAATCTGCCGGCCCACGGCACCGGTTTGCGCCGAATGATTCCACAACTGTTCAATGGGAAAACCGGGAAGCTTGGCGCGGTCGAAGGCGGCAAACAGTGGCACGGCCAGGGCCAGCGATTGGATCAGGTTGATGCCAAGCACCTGCACGGCTTCCGCCACGGAATACACCTTGCGGCGGGAGCCGAAAAAGGCGGAGTTCGAAAGCTGGAGCAGTTTCGCCGTCAGGGCTGGATCCGTCGAAGCGAGTTCGGCGATCTGTTCGGTGGAAACCTCGGGTGATTCCAGAGCGGCGGCAATTTGCAGGTAGAGCGCCGGCAGGCCGGGCAGATTTTTCAGGCGGGCAATCAGGCCGCACAATTCATCATGATGAATCCGCGCCCTGGCCTCGAGGAGGCGCTTGAGGTTCTTTTTGAGATCCGCGAGTTGGAGCGGTTTTTCGAGAAACTGGTGGGTGATGCCGATGCTTTTTACCGTGGCGCTCAATTCGGCGTAGCCGGAGAGAATGATGCGGATGGTTTGCGGGTGCAGTTGCAGAACCTGGTTGAGCAGTTGCACGCCGTTCATGCCGGGCATGCGCATGTCCGTCACGATCACATCAAACGCTTTCCGCCTCACCAGCGCGAGGGCTTCCTCGCCGTTTCCGGCAAACTCCACGTCCCATTCCGCCGCCATGGAATGCAGGCTCATGTTCCACAGTTTGAGGATGGCCGCTTCATCATCCACAAACAAGATGCGGGTTCTGGTGGCCGGGTGTGCCGGCGGGATGGCTGCGGCCGGCGGGTCGGCGGAACGGGTGTCGCAGCAAATTTTAGCCGGTGGCAGTGACATTTCTTTATTTATCGGTCCTCGGGAAAGTAGCTTGAGGAGGTAAGTGCGTCAATGTGCCGTAAAACGTGCGCGGGTGTGAGGGCGCGGAGGCACTCCTCCGGCTTTTCAAAGCGGCAAACGGATTTCAAGCAGGGCGAGCAGGGGAGGTTGAGCCGCATTACGTTTTCAAGCTGGCCGTAGGGACCGGTGCGGCGCGGTTCCGTGGGGCCAAACAGCGCCACGAGCGGTTTGCCCAGTGCGGCGGCAACATGCATGGGCCCGGTGTCGTTGGTGACCAGCAGGTCGCAAAGGCGCACCCACTCGATCATTTCGGGAAGGGAGGTTGCCCCGCATAAGTTCAAACAGCGTTCGGGAGCGGCCTGTGAAATGGTTTCGCCGAGCGGCAGGTCGTCCTTGCCGCCGAGAATGGCAAATCGGGTTGTGGGATGTGTCTGGGCCAGCGAGCGGATAAGTGCGGCAAAATGCCCGGCAGGCCAGCGTTTGTTTTCCCACCGCGCTCCCGGTTGAAAAGCGATCCAGCGCGGATGGCGGACCGGCGTGGCCGGCTGGCGATCGGATTCGATCTGCCATTTGCGTTTGACGGCGGCGGCGATCTCCGGCCGCTCCGGCAGCCAGGTGAAGTTTTTATGAACCGGCACGCCGAGCGGCGGCAGCACGGCGAGATACCAGTCCACGGCGTGAGTGTGAAACGTTCTGCGCGGCACGGCCAGGTCGTAAAAACCACGGGCGCCTTCGCGGGCTTCGTCGAGGCCGACGAGCTGTTTGCCGTTGGCGAGCCACGCGAAGGTGCCGCTGCGGGCGAGGCATTGCAGGTCAATGACGAGGTCGAATTTTTGCGTGCGCAGCGAGCGGATGCTGCGGAGCATTTCGGGCCAGTATTGTGGTTTGCCCCAGCGTTTTCGCTCGAAGCGGACGATGCCGGCCAGATCCGGATCACCCTCGATTAGCGGGGCGAGCGCGGCATCAATCCACCAGAATATTTCGGCGTCAGGGGAATGTTGTTTCAACAAGCGCAACACGGGGAGCGCATGGATGACGTCGCCCAGTGAACTCGGCTTGAGAATGAGGATTTTCAACGACCGTAGGCAAGCCGTTCGGCGAGCCGCTCCGGCAGGCCGGCCTCGCGGATTTTTTTCTGCGCGGCGGCGATGTCGTATTCCAGGCGGCGCAGTTCAATCGTCTGCGCATCCATGTCATAAATGACGTAGGCGGACTTGGGATTGTTATCGCGGGGCTGGCCGACGGCGCCAACATTGATGAAATATTTTTTGGACGGATCCACCTTGAACTTCGAGTAGGTTCCACCGCGCACCACGGTGTCGCGCATGAAAGCGACGGGAACATGGGTGTGGCCGAAGAAACACATCTGCGTGTTCTGGTAGGGAAAGCTCGCGGCGGCGGCGAGCTTGTCGAAAACATAGCCCCAGCGGTCGGGCGCATCCAGCGTGGCGTGAACCATGGTGAAGTTTGCGGCCATGCGGGAGTATTTCAAGTCAAACAGCCATTTCTTATCGTCTTCGGTGAGTTGGTTCCGCGTCCAATGGACGGCTTCTGCGGCGTGCGGGTTGAAACCTTCCAGATGATTTTCCGTGGAGCAGTATTCGTCGTGATTGCCCTTCACGCAGGGAATATTCATCTGCCGGATGATGTTGAGGCACTCCTTGGGATTGGCGTTGTAGCCCACGACGTCGCCGAGGCACACGATGTGGGTGGCGTTTTGCGCGCGAATGTCCTCCAGGACGACCTGGAAGGCGTCCAAATTCCCGTGGATGTCTGCAATGATGGCGTATTTCATTTCCTAGTGAGCGATCTCAAAACCCCGAAATTCATTTTTCGCGTCGGTCCAAGTTACTTGTTCGTCCCGGATAAATCCAGCAAGACCTGCATCCAGAATGGCGGCCCGGAATGCCTCCAGTTCCACGCGGGTGCCTTCGGCCACCAGTTCGACGCGGCCATCGGGGAGATTGCGGACAAGGCCGGTGATTTCAAACCCGGTGGCAACCGTTTTGGTCGTGTAGCGAAAGCCGACGCCTTGCACCCGGCCGGAGTAAATCACGGTCAGACGGCGGCGGAAACTGTTGT